>DASQYN010000374.1:0-10746 GCA_035639215.1 Burkholderiales bacterium | reverse complement strand
CGAGGAAAGCCGTCGAAGAGCGGCACGTGCCCTCGTGCCGGGCGCCAGGAAAGATCGCTCAGGCAGTCCTCGAGGGCATCCCAGTTGCGCCCGAACCAGCCGGGAAACTGCAGCGCGCGCGCGAGCGCGTCCAATGGATCGCCGCGTGCTTCGATACGCGCCATGTCGAGGCCGGTCTCACGCGTCGCATCGATGACCGCCGTGTCCGCAGAGACACGATAAACGCCGGAGCGCGATGCATCGTTGAGCCGCTGGCCGAGCTTGCCCATCACTCAATGATGCGCCGGAAAGACCGGTAATGATCTTCGCTGTAGTAAAGCTCGCCTTCGCGGCCGGCGACGATACGCCTTGGTCCGCGACCGTGAACCCCGGGCGCCGGAACCGTGTACTCGCGATAATAGCCGCGCGCCTGCTTCGGCAAGTGCCGCTCCCGGTTATTGAACACTGCGCCGTCGCGCGGGTAAGCGAAGGGCCCACCGGCACGGATGAGCGACAGTGTTGCGCGCGCCTCCGGCGGTAGGTCGCGGAGCGCAATGTCCGCGGAAAAAGCAACGGCTGCGCCGAGCCACAGCAGGGCGAAGACCGCGGCCAAGCGGCGCATCACTCCTTCGGCTTCTCCCGAAGGCGAATGCCGAGCTCACGCAACTGCCTCTCATCGACCGGAGCCGGCGCCTGCACGAGCAGGTCTTGGGCGCGCTGCGTCTTCGGGAAGGCAATGACGTCGCGGATCGAATCGGCGCCGGCCATCAGCGCGGTCAGACGGTCGAGGCCGAACGCGATGCCGCCGTGCGGCGGCGCCCCGTACTGCAGGTTATCGAGGAGAAAGCCGAACTTCGCCCGCGCTTCCTCGTCCGAGATGCCGAGGGCACGAAACACTTTCGCCTGCACCTCGGCGCGATGGATGCGCAGCGAGCCCCCGCCGATTTCCCAGCCATTCAGCACCATGTCGTAGCCTTTGGAAATTGCGCGACCCGGGTCGGTGGCAAGCAGGTCCTCGTGGCCATCGCGCGGGGCGGTAAACGGATGGTGCATCGCCGACCAGCGCCTCGCCTCCTCGTCCCACTCGAACATGGGAAAGTCCAGCACCCAGAGCGGCCGCCAGTCCTTTTCGATGAGGCCCTTGTCGTGGCCGATCTTCACGCGCAGGGCGCCGAGCGCGTCGTTCACGACCTTCGCCTTGTCGGCGCCGAAGAAGATCACGTCGCCGTTCCGGGCGTTCGTTCGCGTCAACACTTCGCGCAATACATCGGGCGTAAGAAACTTGACGACCGGAGACTGCAAGCCCTCCGGAATCCGTGCCACGTCGTTCACCTTGATGTAAGCGAGCCCCTTGGCGCCATAGTTCGCCACGAACGGTGCGTAATCGTCGATCTCCTTGCGCGTAAGCTCGCACGAGACCTTCAACGCGGCGACCCGCCCGCCGGCGGCGTCGGCGGCCTGTCGAAACACCTTGAAGTCGACCGACTTCATGAGCTCGGTGAGCTCGGTAAGCTCGAGCGGGATGCGCAGGTCCGGCTTGTCGACCCCGAAGCGCGCCAACGCTTCCGCGTAAGTGAGGCGCGCGAATGGCTGCGGAAGCTCGGCGCCGAGAACGTCCCGGAAGACCTGGCGCACGAGGCCTTCCATCAGGTCCTGGATCTCCCGTTCATCGAGGAACGAGGTCTCGATGTCGATCTGCGTGAATTCCGGCTGGCGATCGGCACGCAGGTCCTCGTCCCGGAAGCATTTGACGATCTGGTAGTAGCGGTCGAACCCGGCAACCATAAGTAACTGCTTGAACAGCTGCGGCGACTGCGGCAGGGCGAAGAACTCGCCGGGATGCACGCGGCTCGGCACCAGGTAGTCTCGTGCGCCCTCCGGCGTGGAGCGGGTGAGCATCGGCGTCTCGATGTCGATGAAGCCGTGCGCATCCAGGTAGTCCCGGACGGCCATGGCGGTCCGATAGCGCAGCTTGAGATTGCGCTGCATGGGCTCGCGCCGAAGGTCGAGCACGCGATGCGTGAGGCGCGTGATTTCCGAGAGGTTCTCTTCGTCGAGCTGGAAGGGCAGCGGCGCCGACGCGTTTAGCAGCTGTACTTCCTCTGCCACGACCTCGACTTCGCCGGAGCGCAACTCGGGATTGACGGTGCCCGCCGGGCGTCGGCGCACCTTGCCGGTGACCTTGAGCACGTACTCATTGCGCACCCGCTCCGCGAGCTGGAAGGCTTCGCGCCGGTCGGGGTCGAAAACGACCTGCGCGAGACCCTCGCGGTCGCGCAGGTCGATGAAGATCACCCCGCCGTGGTCGCGGCGCCGGTGTGCCCAGCCGCACAACGTCACCTTTCGATCGACGAGTGCAGCGCTCAACTCTCCGCAATAGTGAGTACGCATCTATTTGGCCGCGACGGACTTCGGCGGCGGTGGCACGACGCCCATGGAGATGATGTACTTCAGCGCCTGATCGACCGTCATGTCGAGCTCGATGATTTCGCTGCGCCGTACGATGACGAAGTAGCCGCCGGTGGGGTTCGGCGTCGTGGGCACGTAGACGCTCAGGCAGTCTGCGGGGACGTGGCTCACCACGTCTCCGCCCGGGGTGCCGGTGAGGAAGGCAATGGTCCACATGCCCTCATGCGGCCATTGGACGAGAAGCGCCTTGCGAAACGCCTGGCCGCTCGAGGAGAACAGGGTGTCGGAGATCTGCTTCACGCTCGAGTAGATCGAATTCACGACCGGAATGCGGTGCAGGATCTCGTGCCAGAGCACGATCAACCGGGCGCCAAAGAAGTTGGTGGCGAAGACACCGGTCAGGAACACGACGACGATCGTCAGGATGGCGCCCAGCCCGGGAATGTGCACGCCGAGCCAGTGCTCGGTCTGAAACGAATCGGGCAGCAGCAGCAGCGACTGGTCCAGCGCGTCGAAGATGACCTTCAGCACCCAGATCGTGATGACCAGCGGGATCCAGATGAGAAGGCCGGTGATGACGTACTTTTTCACTGCTCCGGAAATGAAAAGGCCCGGCTCTCGCCGGGCCGGTCAGCCAGCCCGCTCGCCGCTCAGGCGGCAGCCTTCGACTCGTTCTTGGTTTCGGGGTTCTTGGTTTCGGGTTTTGTTTCCGACTTCGGTTCGCTCTTCGGCTCCGGCTTGGCGTCGCTCTTTTTCGTTCCGCCCCTGAAGTCCGTCGCGTACCAGCCGCTTCCCTTGAGCTGGAAACCGGCCGCGCTGAGCAGCTTGGTAAAGCCCGGCTTGCCGCACGCGGTGCAGATCGTCAGCGCCGGGTCGGAGAACTTCTGCAGAACCTCGGCCTGGTGGCCGCATTCGGTGCAGCGATATTCGTAGATCGGCATGAGCGATTCCTTGGCGAACGATTATATCGCTGATTTTGGGGCGAAAAGAGCCGCCTTCAAGGCGCGTACGCCGGTCATGGCCTCAGCAAAAGACGCGTTGACGCGATGCCGGCGAACGTCATGCCGACCGAGCCGGCGAGGTGAGCGACGACCAGAACCGCAGCCCAGCCGTACTGGCTGCGCCCGAGCAGCGTCGCCGCCTCCGCCGAAAAAGTGGAGAACGTAGTCAGCCCGCCGAGAAAACCCGTCACGACAAGCAGCCGCATCTCCGGCGGAAGCGCCTCGAAATGGGCGAATACGGCGAGCGCGATGCCGATCAGGTAGCCCCCGGCAAGGTTTGCCGCGAGAGTGCCGAGCGGCAAAGTCGGGAAGAGCGGGTTCAGGACGATACCCAGCCACCAGCGCAACCATGCGCCGAGCGCCGCGCCGGCGCCCACCGCGAGCAAAGCCGGAAAAGTCACCCGACGCTTTCCCGGTCAGAAAGGAATGTCGTCCTCCATGTCGTCGAACTTACCCGCCGGCTTCTTGGCGGGCGCTGCCGGCTTCGGTTCCGCTGCGCGAGCGCCCACGCCAGCCGGCTCGCCGCGCGGCTCGCCGCTCCCGGCGCGCGAGCCGAGCATCTGCATGGTGTCAGCGACGATCTCGGTGGTGTAGCGGTCCTGGCCCTCCTTGTCCTGCCATTTCCGCGTGCGCAGCCGACCCTCGACGTAGACCTGCGAGCCCTTCTTCAGGTATTCGCCGGCGATCTCCGCGAGCCGGGCGCGGAACACCACGCGATGCCACTCCGTCTCCTCCTTCTTTTCACCGCTCGCCTTGTCCGTCCACTGGAAAGAGGTGGCGATGGAGACGTTGGTGATCGCCGCGCCGTCGGGCATGTACTTGGTTTCCGGATCGCGCCCGAGATTGCCGACCAGGATCACCTTGTTCACTGAAGCCATGTCATACCTCCCCGCTGACCAGTTGACGTACCTTTCCCTCGTCCCACTCGCCGGTGACGACCCTGAGGCGCGCGACGCGCTGCTCGCCAAGCACCTCCGCTTCGCGTACGCCGCGCACCGCGGCGAGCGCCCGGTCCAGCCCGTCGAGATTCACTCCCGATGCGATGCTTAACGTGAGACTCGAAAGCTCGTTGACCGCCCGGACCGGCGGCCGCATGCCGAGCGCCAGGGCGAACCATAGGCCGCATAGTACGGCAGAGGTGCCGAAGACGCCGGCCGCTCCGGCGTGCTTCGCCACTTCGCCGCCCACCAGACCGCCGAAGAAAACGCCGAGCGTCTGAGTGGTGTTGTAGACGCCGATGGCAAAGCCGCGGCCTTCGGCGGGCGCCGTCCGCGACACCAGCGCCGGAAGCATCGCCTCAAGGATGTTGAAACCCACGAAAAACCCGAGCATCAGCACAGCGAGCGCCGTGCTTCCCTTGGCGCCTGCGGCCAGGGCGGCCAGGGTGACGGTGAGAAGGGCGACCGAACCCAGCAATACCGGCTTCGGGCGATTGCGGCGGTCGGCATAGAACACCGCCGGAACCATGAGGACGAACGAAACGGCGAGCACGGGGAGATAGATCTTCCAATGCTCGGCGAGCGGCCAACCGGCATGCACCAGTAGCGGCGGAACCACCACGAACATGGCGTAGAGCACCATGTGCAGAACGAAGATGCCGGCGTTGAGCCGCAGCATTTCGGGCGCGAGGCGGCGTGCCGGCCGCAGGCTCGCTGGCTGCTCGCGCCTGGGCAGCAGCGCCGGATCGGGGACAAGATACTTGACGACCACCATGGCGCCCAGCGCCAGCACGCCGGTCAGGGCGAACACCCCGGACATGCCGACGTAACGGTAGAGCACCGGCGCGCCCACGAGCGAGACGGCGAACATCAGCCCAATGGTCCCGCCGATCATTGCCATCAGCTTGGTGCGGTGCTGCTCCCGCGTAAGGTCCGCCCCGAGGGCCATCGCCACCGAATTGATCGCCCCGGCGCCCTGCACCATCCGCGCGACGATGGCGGTCCAGATGTCGCCGGCGGCGATACCGAGGAAGCTGCCCGCCGCGAAGAGCGCCAGGCCCAGATAAATTAGCGGCTTGCGCCCCCATCGATCTGAAGCCATGCCGAACGGAATCTGCAACAGGCCTTGGGCAAGCCCGTACCCGCCGATCGCTATGCCGACCAACCCGAGGTCCTGGCCGCCGCGGAGGGTCGGCGCATGGATGGCGAAGACCGGAAGGATGAAGAAGAGTCCCAGCATGCGCAGGCCGTAGACGCCGGCAAGGCTCGCGCCGGCGCGCAACTCGGCCGCAGTCATTCGATCGGCGCTCAAGGCAGGGCCAGCGGAAGAAGTCGAGCGGGAAAACGGGACGCGCTATAGTAGCAAGTTTCGCTTTTTCGGCCGATGGAATCGCTTCCCCAGTGGATCTGATCCGCATCCGCGGTGCGCGGACGCACAACCTTAAGAACGTCAGCCTCGACCTGCCGCGCGATCGGCTCGTCGTCATCACCGGGCTTTCCGGATCGGGCAAGAGCTCGCTCGCCTTCGACACGCTCTATGCGGAGGGCCAGCGCCGCTACGTCGAATCGCTCTCGGCTTATGCGCGGCAGTTCCTCGAGCTGATGGAAAAGCCGGATGTCGACCTCATCGAGGGCCTGTCGCCCGCCATCGCCATCGAGCAGAAGGCGGCGAGCCACAATCCACGCTCGACGGTCGGCACGGTCACGGAGATTCACGATTATCTGCGGGTCCTCTTCGCGCGTGCCGGCACGCCTTATTGCCCGGAGCATGGCCTCGCGCTCCAGGCGCAGACCGTCGCGCAGATGGTGGACCATCTTCTCGCGCTGCCATCGGACACTCGTCTCATGGTCCTCGCGCCCGTCGTGGCGGCGCGCAAAGGCGAGCAAACCGATCTGCTCGAGGAGCTGCGCGCGCAGGGCTTTTCGCGCGTGCGCATCGACGGCACCGTCCACGAGCTGGACGCAGCGCCGCGCCTCGCGAAGACCCGCAAGCACACGGTAGACGTGGTCATCGACCGGCTGCGGGCGCGCGCCGACAGCCGACAGCGTCTCGCCGAATCCCTGGAGACGGCGTTGCGCCATGCCGATGGCCGCGCGAGCGCGCTCGAGACGGACTCGGGCAAGGAGCACCTCTTCTCGTCGCGCTTCGCCTGCCCGGCACCCGGCTGCGAGTATGCGCTGCCCGAGCTCGAGCCGCGCCTTTTCTCCTTCAACAATCCGATGGGCGCCTGCCCGCGCTGCGATGGCATCGGCAGCGTCGAGTCCTTCGATCCCCAGCGCATCGTCGCCCATCCGAACCTGTCGCTGGCGAGCGGCGCCATCCGCGGCTGGGACCGGCGCAACCATTTCTACTATGCGATGCTGCAGTCGCTCGCGCGCCACTACGGTTTCGACCTCGAGCAGCCGTGGGAGATGCTCGACGACGCGGTACAGAAGGTCGTCCTTTACGGCTCCGGCAAGGCGAAGATCGCCTTTCGCTACGCCACCGAGCAGGGACGCTCGAGCGTCAAGGAGCATCCCTTCGAGGGCATCGTGCCGAGCCTCGAGCGGCGTTATCGCGAGACGGAGTCGGCGGCGGTACGCGAGGAGCTCGCGAAGCTCATCCATCGGCAGCCTTGTCCGGAGTGCGGCGGCGCGCGGCTGCGTCGCGAGGCGCGCCACGTGCGGCTCGCGGACGCGACGCTCTACGACATCTCACGCTGGCCGCTTGCGCAAACGCTAGAATTTTTCCGCGGGCTGAGCCTACCCTCGGTGAAAGCGCAGATCGCCGAGCGCCTCGTGCGGGAAGTGGCGAGCCGCCTGCAGTTCCTCGTCAACGTCGGGCTCGAGTACCTCAGCCTCGAGCGTTCCGCCGAGACGCTTTCGGGCGGCGAAGCGCAGCGCATCCGCCTCGCCAGCCAGATCGGCTCCGGGCTGACCGGGGTCATGTACGTGCTCGACGAGCCGTCAATCGGCCTGCACCAGCGCGACAACGCCCGGCTGATAGAAACGCTCAGGCACCTGCGCGATCTGGGCAACTCGGTCATCGTAGTCGAGCACGACGAGGAGGCAATCCGCGCCGCCGACCATGTCGTCGACATGGGACCCGGCGCCGGGGAAGCGGGGGGCAGGGTGATCGCCGAAGGCGCGCCGGAGGAGATCGTTGGCAACGCCGAATCGCTCACCGGACGCTACCTTGCGGGCCAGCTTGCCATTGCGCTGCCGGCGCGCCGGCGTCGCCCCACCGACCGGCGCATCACCGTGCGCGGCGCTCGCGGCCACAACCTGAAGGGGGTCGATCTCGCGCTGCCGCTCGGCCTTTTCGTTTGCATCACGGGCGTCTCCGGCTCGGGGAAGTCGACGCTCATCAACGACACCCTCTATGCCGCGGCGGCGCGGGCGTTGTACGGCTCGTCAGTCGAGCCGGCTCCGTGCGACTCGGTCAACGGCCTCGACGCGATCGACAAAGTAATCAGCGTGGACCAGAGTCCCATCGGCCGCACGCCGCGCTCCAACCCCGCGACCTATACCGGACTCTTCACTCCCATCCGCGAGCTCTTCGCCGGCGTCCCGCAGGCCCGCGAGCGCGGCTACGATGCCGGCCGCTTCTCGTTCAACGTCAAGGGTGGCCGTTGCGAGGCCTGTCAGGGCGATGGGGTCATCAAGGTCGCGATGCATTTTCTCGCCGACATCTACGTGGCCTGCGACGTCTGCCATGGCAAGCGCTACAACCGCGAGACGCTCGAAGTGCGCTACAAGGGCCGCAACATCCAGGAAGTGCTCGAGATGACGGCCACCGAGGCGTTCGCCTTCTTCTCGGCGGTGCCCAGCATCGCGCGCAAACTGCAGACGCTCATCGATGTCGGCCTCGGCTACGTGCGTCTCGGCCAGTCGGCGACGACGCTTTCCGGCGGCGAGGCGCAACGAGTGAAGCTCGCGCTCGAGCTTTCCAAGCGCGACACCGGGCGCACGCTGTATATCCTCGATGAGCCGACCACCGGCCTGCATTTCCACGACATCAAGCTGCTCCTGGAGGTGCTGACCCGCTTGCGTGACGGGGGCAACACGATGGTGGTGATCGAACACAACCTTGACGTCATCAAAACGGCCGACTGGATCGTCGACCTCGGACCGGAAGGGGGCGACGCCGGCGGGCAAATCGTCGCCCAGGGCACGCCGGAGCAGATTGCACGGGTGCCCGGCAGCCATACCGGACACTACCTCGCCAGCGCCTTGACAAATACGAACGTTCGTACTATTGTTTCGCCAGATGAGCCCGGCGACGACCAAAGGCGAGCAGACGCGCACGGCGATCCTCGACGAAGCCCTGAACGTCGCAAGCAGGCTCGGGCTTGAAGGGCTGACAATCGGCAGTTTGGCCGACGCCACCGGCATGTCGAAGTCCGGCCTGTTCGCGCATTTCGGCTCGCGCGAAGGCCTTCAGCTTGCCGTGCTCGAGCACGCCGCCCAGCGCTATGGCGAGACAGTGCTGATGCCGGCGCTGAAGATCGAGCGCGGCCTGCCGCGCCTGCGCGCGATGTTCGAGCGCTGGCTCGACTGGGCCATCGCCTCCGGGCTTCCCGGCGGCTGCATCATGATCGCTGCCGCCGCCGAGTACGACGACCGCCCGGGCCCCATCCGTGACGCGGTCATCGCCAATCAGCATCGGGGCAGCGCTCTTACGCAGAAGGCCGTCAGGCTCGCCATCGAGGAAGGACATCTGCGTGGCGACACCGACCCGGAGCAGATCTCGTTCGAGCTGCTCGGCATCGTGCTCGCCGCCCACAATCACCGGCGGCTGCTCGGCGACAAGGAAGCGCGCAAGCGCGCGCTCCGCGCCTTCGAGCAGCTGATCGCGCGTTACGCGACGCGCAAATCCGCCCTGCGCACCGCCTCAGCCTAGTCGAAAGGACTGCCATGCCTGCCAGCCTCCACCTGCCCAGAATTAGCACGAACGTTCGGTTCGCCGCTTCGGCCGTCTTCTTTCCCGAGCTGGCCGGAGCATGGGCCGAGCGCCTGTTTCTGACGCCGCCTCGCAGCCGCGACGCCGCCGCAACCGCGCTCGATCTCATCGATGCGCGGGCGAGCTTCGTGCAGCACAAAGGCCGCGCCATCGCCACCTGGCGCTGGGGTAGCCGCGACGCGCCAGCAGTACTGCTCGCGCACGGCTGGGGCGGTCACGCCGCGCAAATGCGCGGGTTCGTCTTTCCGCTCCTCTCCGCGGGATTTCGTGTCGTCGCGTACGACCAGCCGGCGCACGGCGTTTCCGAGGGCCGGCTTACGGGTTTACCAGATTTCGCCGATGTACTGGCTGAAGTGGCCGCTCACCACGGTGATGTCAAGGCGGTCGTCGCGCATTCGCTCGGCGGGGCGGGCGCCGCCCTCGCGCTCGCGCAAGGCAAGGCAGATATCGCAAAAGCAGTGCTCATCAGCCCGCCGGCGGACATGGTCGGGTATTCCCGGCGCTTCGCGCGCTGGTACTGGATGCCCGAGCCGGTCCGTCGCGCGATGCAAACGGCGATCGAGGAGCGCTACGGCGTCCTTTGGGAAAGCCTCGACGTCAGGCGCCTCGCCGCGCGTTTGACCGCGCAAGCGCTCGTCATTCATGACCGCGACGACCGGACAGTGCCATGGACCCAAGGCGCGCAAATCGCAAGCCACTGGCCGGGCGCTCGCCTTCTCAGCACCGACGCCCTCGGGCACGGGCGCATCCTCGAAGACGAGGCGGTGACGCGTGTCGCAGCCGATTTCGTGAGCGGCCGTTCGAACGTAGTGCAGCCGGCGGTCGCAGCCCTGCCCCAACCGTCTCCGCTTTACTAATGCAACGCGCGCTTTCCATTTCGTGGAGCGATCCGGCATCGCTCGCCGCGGCTGGACGGTCGATGGCCGGAATCGATTTTCTGCGCGCCATCCGCGACGGGCGCCTTCCGCCACCGCCGATTGCTGAGCTGCTCGGCATGCGGCTAGTCGAAGTCGAGCCCGGTCGGGCCGTGTTCGAATGCTCTCCCGGCGAGCAGCACTACAACCCGATCAACGTCGTCCATGGCGGCCTCGCAATGACGCTGCTCGACTCGGCGATGACCTGCGCCGTTCAAACGCGCGCTGCTGCGGGCGGCGGGTTCACAACGGTCGAAGCAAAGACCAATTTCGTCCGGCCGATCACCGCCGGCACCGGGCCGATCCGCGCCGTCGGGACGCTGCTGCACACCGGCAGCCGGCTCGCCACCGCCGAGGGTCGCATCGTCGACGCGGCGGGCAAGCTCTATGCGCATGCCACCACAACTTGCATCGTGTTGAACGGCAGCCTCTAGCTACACAGCGTTGAGCGACTCGCCGCGCCAGGCGAACTGGCGCCCGTGGTGGTCGGCGAGGCTCGCGCGATGACCGATCGAGACCAGCGTCGTCTCGGGCAGCCGCCCGCGCAGCAGACGATAGAGCGC
>DASQYN010000373.1:0-2955 GCA_035639215.1 Burkholderiales bacterium | reverse complement strand
ATTTCCTCGTCGCCGAATTGAAGAGCGTTTCCCGCGTTCGGGTCGCGGTGCCGCAGGGGACGATGTACCTCTTCCTCGGCATCGACGGCGTCGCGGACAGCCTCGCTTTCTGCAAGCGCCTCGTGCGCGAGCACGGCCTCGGCCTCGCGCCGGGCAGCGCGTTTGGCCCGGAGGGCGAGGGCTACGTGCGCTGGTGCTTCGCCGCCGACGAGGCGAAGCTCGCCGAAGGCGTCGCGCGCCTCGCGCGAGCCCTCTCCTAAATGGTCACGGTCAAGGTTGCAGGACCCCAGAAAGCCGAAAGCCCGGCCGACGTGCACCGGGCTTCGGGTCCTACGGGGAGAGTCGAGAGTTCTTAGGCGACTTTACGGCTCGAGGCGAAGGCGGACTGGGACTTGTCGAGCATGGAGATCTCGCCCGAAAGCTCCGCGCCTTCCTCGACCTTGATCTTGGCGTAGCGGATCTTGCCCGACACCTTGCCGGCGCCGGAGATGACGAGCTGCTTGCGCACGGTGAGCTCGCCTTCGAAGCGGCCGTGGATCTCGGCGTTGTCGACGGCGATGGTGCCCTGGAACACGCCGTGCGGCGTAATCTCGAGAACGCGGGAGTCGAGCGTGGCTTCGACGCGGCCTTCGACGATGAGGGTGTCGCAGTCGCTGATCTCGACGCCCTTCAGCTTGATGTCGGGGCCGACGACCAGCTTGGCTTCCTTGCGCTCGCCGGGGGCGTTGCCCGAGCCGATCACGGCCTCGGAAACGCTCGCCGTGGCGTTCGCCGCAGGGGCGGGAGGCGGCGTCACCGACGTGGCCGGACGGAAGAAGTTGTCATCGCGTTTTTGGTCGTCGCGGGTTTTGCGGAAGAAACCGTCTTTCTGTAGCACTCTCAACTCCCTGCTTGTAGTAAATGGGGGGACAGCCTGCCCCTCTTTGCATGAACCATACCAGCGCGTAAGTGGCTGGTTTCAAACGGTTCGATTTCCAGGGCGCGAGAGAACGCTGTCGCCCGCCAACGACGGAAAAAGCGCTGCTTCCCGCCGTAGCTTCACGAATCCGCTGTCGTGCAAACGCTACGCGTCGAATTCGCGCAGCAGTCGACCCGGCAGCTTGTCGAGCGCAGCCTCTGTGCCGGCCACGCGCGTGCCGTTGACCCAAACGCCGTGCACGCCGCGCGCTTCGGGCGTGAGGCGCGGCTGGCCGGCGGGAAGATCGAAGGTGCGCCGGTTGGGGCCGCGGCCGACGCTCGCCGGATCGAAAAGCAGCAGGTCCGCGGCATAGCCCGGCCGCAGAACGCCACGGCCGCGGATGCCGAAGAGCTTCGCCGGCTGGCCGGTGAGGCGCCACGCAGCCTCGGCGAGGGTGAGGACGCCGAGCTCGCGCGACCAGTGCCCGAGCAGGTGCAGGCCGAACGCCGCGTCGTTGAAGAAGGTGAGGTGCGCGCCCGCGTCGGAGAGCGACACGAGCGAGCTCGGATGGCGAAGCATGCGGCCGACCGCCGTCTCGTCGGAGTTGAGGAGAAGCGCGCTGAACAGCGTCTCGAGGCCCTCCTCGAGCGCCAGATCGAGCATGAAGTCGAGCGGATCGCGGCCCGCCTCGCGCGCGAGCGCCGCGAGGGTGCGCTGCTCCAGCGCCTTGCGCCGCGATTCGATCACCTGGACCTTCTCCCACTCGCCGTTGAAGAGGCGGAAATGCGCCGGCTTCGCGAGCTCCGCCCTGATCGACTCCCGAAAGCCGCGCTGCCGGAGCAGGTGCTCGTAATCCTTCCCTTGCAAAGGCAGCGCCGGGCGCCACGAGTCGAGGCCCTCGAAGGTGTAGGGCGAGCGCAGCGTGAACTCCATGGCGAGCGGGCAGCACGACACCGCGCCGGCCATCCTGCGGCCGCGTTCGCCCGCCGCCCGGATCTGCTCGAGGTCGACGAAGACCGATTCCGGGTTGGTGCTGCTGTGAAGAAGCGCGGCAACGACCACCGGGCGGCCGGAATCGGCGGCGAGCGATTCGAGGAAGGGGACCGAGGTATGGCCGCCCTTCGTGAGCATGAAGACGCCGCGGCCGGCTTCGCCGAGCGCGCCCACGAGGCAGCGCAGCTCGCCTTCGTCGGCGAGCCGCGAGGGCATCGGCTTGCCGCCCGCGCCGTTGTGCGCGGGCGAGGTGCTCGTCGAGAAGCCGATCGCGCCGGCGCGCATCGCCTCGAGAACGATTTTCTTCATCGCGCCGATCTCGTCCGCGGTCGCGCTGCGCTCCGTGGCCGCCTCGCCCATCACATAGGTGCGTACGCTGGAATGGCCGACCAACGCGGCGAGGTTGAGCGCCGCGCCCTGCCGCTCGAGCATGTCGAGGTAGCCGGGCACCGACTCGAAATCCCAGCGGATGCCGCTCTGCAGCGCCTCGAGCGACATACCTTCGACCTGGGTGAGATTGCGCATCACCCGCTCGCGGTCCGCGGGCCGGCAGGGCGCGATGGTGAAGCCGCAGTTGCCGATCACCGCCGTGGTGACCCCGAGCGCCGGGGAGGGCGAGAGCCAGGGATCCCAGGTGATCTGCGCGTCGTAGTGAGTGTGGTTGTCGATGATGCCCGGCATCAGCGCCAGACCGTCCGCATCGATTTCTTGTTCTGCAGAACCGGAAACGTGACCCAGCTCGACGATTCTCCCGGCTGCGACGGCCAAACTCCCATGCCGGGGCGGCGAGCCGAGGCCGTCGAGGAGCAGCGCGTTGCGAATGACGAGGTCGTGCAAGGGGCGCTCAGTATACTGACCGCGTGAACCCGTTCGACGTGAAGGGAAAGGTCGCCGTCGTCACCGGCGGCGCGAGCGGCATCGGCGCGGCCACGGCGCGGCTCTTCGAGCAGTGCGGGGCGAACGTCGCCGTGCTCGACATCCGGAACGGATGCGACGTCACGGACGAAGACCAGGTCAGGAAAAATCTCGGGCAGGTCGCCGCCGACTACGGCGGGATCGACATT
>DASQYN010000372.1:0-3680 GCA_035639215.1 Burkholderiales bacterium | reverse complement strand
TCGGCGCCGGCTAGCACGGGTGCTGGAGCGCGATGCGGCGCAGGGTGCCCATTGCGCATTGTGAAAGACGCATGCCGGCAGGCTGCAATGCTCGTACCGGACCGCGGGGCCGGAATTTGCTCCTGTCGAGGGCATGCCGTCGCATCGCGCGCGCAGGCCGCTGTTCGTCGCGGCAGGCGCGCTCGTCCTCCTCGTCGCGCTCTACGCCGCGCTCGGCTATCTCGCCGCGCCTTCGCTCCTGCGCAATGCGCTGGTTCAGCGGGCGGCCGCGGCCGGCTATGAGCTGCGCATCGACAAGCTGCGCACGAACCCCTTCTCTCTCGTCGCCGACGCGTACGGCGTCCAGCTATCGAGGAATGAAAAACCTCTGCTTGAGGCCCGCGGGGCGAGCCTCGATCTCGGCTGGCCTTCCCTCTGGCGGCATGCGTGGGTCCTCGACCGCCTCGCGCTGGAAGCGCCCGTGCTCTACGCACTCCCGCCTCTTGCTAAAGCAGGGGAGGAGGGCGCCGGGGCGTGGCCAGCGGTCGTCATACGAAGCCTTCAATCGACCGATGGGACGGTAAGGCTAGCCAGCCTGCCGCGGCTCGAGAAGCTGCAGCTCCAAGCGCGCGACTTCTCGACGCTGGAAGGCCATGGCAACGGGTTCCAGGCTTCCGCGACGCTCGCGAGCGGCGGCTGCTTGCGGGCGCAGGGCAAGCTCTCCGCGCTGCCTTTCCAGGTCTCGGGAACGATGGAGCTCGCCGACGCCGTGCTCGCCGAAGCGTGGCGCTACCTTCCCGCCGCGGCGGGAAAGGCGCCGCCCGGACGCCTCTCGGGCTCGCTCGACTACCGCTACGCCGAAGGGCGCCTGTCGCTCTCGAAGGGCAATGTGCGAGCGGCCCTCGACTCGGGCGGCGAGCTACGCGTCGCCGGCTCGCTTGCCGTGCTGCCGCTCGCCGGCGAGCTCGAGCTTCACGCCGAGGCGATTCCCATGGCCCTCGCGCAGCCCCTGCTCGCCGGCCCTACGAAGCTCGAGCTCGTCGGCGGCACGCTTTCCGGCCAGGGGAAGCTGCGCCTGGGGAAAGACTCGGGCTACCAGGGCTCGCTCGCGGTGCGCGAGGCGCGCATCGACGGTCCGCAGGGCGAGCTCGCCGGCTGGCAGAGCCTCGCCACGCAAAGTCTGCGGCTCGCCTTCTCGCCGTTCTCGCTGCGTGCGGACGAAGTGGCGGCCGAAGCGCCGCGCGTGCGCGTCGCGATCGGCGCGCAGGGCGATCTCAATCTCGCCTTCGCCTTCGCCGACGGAAAGTCGGATGCCAGGGGCGAAGTGCCGGACGTTTCCATTTCACGCCTGCGCATCGAAGCGGGCAGGCTCGACTTCACCGACCGCTCGCTCGAATCGCCGTTCTCCACTACGGTGCAGGAGCTCACCGGCGCGCTGACCGAGCTCAGCACCAAGAGCAGGCAGCCGGCACGCATCCAGCTCGCCGGCCGTGTCGGCGAATACGGCGAGGCGCGGGTGCAAGGGGCGATCGACCTGACGGCGCCCTCGACGCGCACCAATGTCGCGCTGCTCTTCCGCAACCTCGCGCTGGCCGATTTCACGCCGTACGCGGTGAAGTTCGCCGGCTACCGCATCCGGGCCGGACGCTTGAACGCCGACCTGCGCTACCGGGTGCGCGAGGGCCGGCTGGTCGGCTCGAACCGGCTCGTGTTCGACAAGCTGCAGCTCGGCGAGAAGGTCGAGACCGCCTCGGCGCTCGACCTGCCGATCGACCTCGCCGTGGCGCTGCTCACCGACGCGCAAGGCCGCATCAATCTCGCCATCCCCGTGAGCGGCGACCTGCGCAACCCGCAGTTCGACCTGGGCGGGCTGATCGCCAAGGCGCTGCGCAATACGCTGGGCAGGGTCGTCTCGGCGCCTTTCCGGTTGATCGCCTCGCTGCTCGGCCGCGGCGGCAACGAAAAACTGGACGAGGTGCGCTTCGATCCGGGCTCGGCCAGCCTATCGCCGCCCGAGGAAGAAACGATCGCCGCGCTCGCCAAGGCCCTCGGCGAGCGGCCGCGCCTGAAGCTCTCGATCGAGGGCGGCTACGATCCGCAGGCCGACGGCAAGGCGCTGGCGCGGGCCGAGCTGCTGCGCGAGCTCGCGCAGCGCGCGGGCTATGGCGCGGCCGCCGGCGGCAGCGCGCCGAGCGGCATCGATCCGCGCGATCCGAAGATCGTGCACGCCGCCGAGCGCCTCTTCCTCTCGCGCGGCGGGCAGGCGATCGATCTTTCCGCGCTCGAGCCGCGCCGGCCGGGCTACGGCCGCCGGCTGCTCGATGTGCTTGCCGAGAAGACCAACCTCGAAGGCGATTCCCCGCCGGCGCTGGCGCGCGAGCGCGCCGAGACTGTGCGCGAGGCGTTGGTCGGCCGCGGCGTGGACCGCGCGCGAATCGAAATTGCGGGAGCGGTGGAGGCCGAGGCGAGCGGCGAGGGAGTGCCCACCCGCCTCGCCCTCCACGGGAGCTGAGGGAAGGAAAGCCGATCAGCGGAAGCGATAGAGGACGCCGACCTTGTACATGTCGAGGTCCTTGCCCGCGAGGCCGCCGAAGGAGCCGTTGCCCATGTTGGTATAGCGCTGCCACTCGACGCGCAGGCCGACCTGCGGGGTGAGGTCGTACTGCCCGCCGACGCCGTAGGTCAGGTCGCTGTTGTGGTTGTCCTGCCCTTGCCCGGTCACGTTGCCGCGATAGAAGCCGAGCCGGCCGTACAGGTCGAACCTCTCGTTGAGCGGCAGGATGCCGAGGCCGCTGGCCTCCCAGGCGTTGCTATCGACGGTATGGGTGGAGATGTCGGTCTCCCCGGTGTTCTGGTAAGCGCCCTCCGCGGCGAAGTTGCGGTTGATGCGATAGCCGACGAAGGCGCCGTAGCCCGTATTGTCGTCGGAGTTCATGCCGACGTTCGCTCCGATATAGGGGCCCATCGCGCCGCCGCCCGCATCGCTCTGCGCTGCCGCGGGAAGCGCGAACATCGCGCCGGCTGCGAGGACCAGAGGTCCGTACCACCATCTTCTCTGCATGTCGTCTCCTTAAAGGTGAGCACGCTCGACGCGTGCCCGGTCGAGAGTGATGTCCCGCAAGGGCAAGCGCCGTGCCTTAGGCGTGCCGTACGAGCTGGAGCATCGTGTCGTACCAGCCGCCGCATCGTGCCGGGCGCGACCACGAATAGCGAAAACGCTACGCCGGAGACGCCGCCGTTTAAGGTTTCCTTAATTCGGCCTCGGCGATAGTCCCGGCTTCGCCGGCGCCCCGCGAGGGATGGACACCAACAAGCGGGACGCGGCTCTCTCGCTCCGCCATGCAAGAACCGTCGTTCCTGCCGCAGCTGCCTTTGCCGGTGTCGCACCTCATGTGGTTCGGCGTGCTGCTGCTCGCCGGCCTGCTGGCGGGGGAGCTCGCGCGCCGCTATGCGCGGCTGCCGCGCGTCACCGGCTACGTGGTGGTGGGCGCGCTGCTCGGCCCCGAGGCGAGCGGGCTGCTCAACCGCGACATGCTGTTCGACCTGCGCCTGCTCACCGATCTCGCGATCGGCATCGTCGTGGTCGAGCTCGGCTTCCGCGTGAGCCTGGAATGGCTGGCGCGCAACCGCTGGCTGTCGCTCGCCGCGCTCGCCGAAAGCCTGCTCTGCTTCGCGGCGATCTTCGCCACGCTGCTGATGTT
>DASQYN010000371.1:0-2008 GCA_035639215.1 Burkholderiales bacterium | reverse complement strand
TACAGCTACCTCGACAAGAGCGAGAACCCCGACATCACGCAGTACCGCGGCTATGTCGACTGGCGCGTGCGTTATGACAACGGCGCCCAGTGGATCGGCACCGTCGTCGCGCGCGTCGGCACCGCGGGGAAGGGCGGCCTGCTCGTGGACTTGTCGCGGCGCACGCGCGACATGCGCATCGGCCCGCTCTCGGGCTACCTGCACATCCAGTTTTTCGACGGCTACGGCGAAACGATCGTCGACTACAACGTGCGCCGCAAGGCGCAGCTCAGGATCGGACTGGCGATCGTTCCGTAGCTACTTCTCGATGCGCGGCGGCTGCCAGGCGGCGGGCAGCGGTCCGGGGACGCGCAGCACGCGAAGCATGCGCAGCGCTCCTTCCTTGCGGCCTTCGCCGCTGCGGTAGTAGCCGGGGACGAGCACCGTCTCGTAGAAGCCCATGGCGCGGTAGAACCGGCGCGCCGCGTCGTTGCCGGCGCGCAGCTCGAGGTGGATGCTGGCGATGCCGGCGGTGCGCGCCGACTCGAGCAGCCATTCGACGAGGCGCCGGCCCACGCCCGAGCGCCGGTGCGCCGGACGCACGGCGAGCAGCACGAGGTGCGCTCGCTCGTCGCCGAACTCCATGATGGCGAAGCCGTTGATCACGCCGCGCGAGGGCTTCGCAGAACCGGCAGAGCCGCCGCCCTCGCAGGCCACCACCGCGACCGTGTCGTGATCGCGAATGGCGCGCAAGACGCGCGGCGCGTCGTACTTCCAGCCGAGGCCCGACTCGATGAAGTCGCGCGACATCATGGCGATCGCCTGCGTGTCGCGCGGCTCGGCAAGTCGAATGGTGATCGCGCGCGGAGTCATTCACCGCATTGTGCCATGAACCGTCATACACTTGCGCAGCGACGGAAGTTCGGGAGAGGAACTTTCAGGGGGATTTAGCCATGGCGGCAACGCTGCAGTCGACCCTGTCCTTGGACGTCGCCGACGAGGCGAAGAGCCGCTCGGCGAGCGGCGCGGCGGCGAAGCTCGAGCGCCGCGGCGGCGCCGACATCGCGGCAACGCTGGCGAAGCTCTCGCCGGGATTCGTGCAGGAAATCCTCGACGCGCTGCCCGCGGCAGCGCGCGAGCGTGCGCTCGGCGCCGCGTCGCCGGAGCTGGCGCGACAGTGGCAGCGCAACGCTCGCTACCCGCAGGATTCGATCGGCCGGATGATGGAGACGGTCGTCGCGGCCTATCCGCCGGGGCAGACCATCGCCGAGACGATCGAGCGCCTGCGCGAGCTGGTCAAGACCACCTTCATCACCTACGTCTACGTCGTCGATGCGGGCGGGCGCCTGCTCGGCATCGTGACGATGCGCGATCTGCTCTTCAACGACACGTCGAGCACGCTCGAGCAGATCATGCTGCGCGACGTCTTCGCGCTGCGCGGCAGCCTGGCGCTCACCGAGGCGATGAAGCTGGTGCTCGACCGCCACTTCCCGGTCTATCCGGTGATCGACGACGAGCAGCGGCTCGCCGGGCTGGTGCGCGGGCAGGCGATGTTCGAGGCGCAGGCGATCGAGATCTCGATGCAGGCGGGCAGCATGGTCGGCCTGGAGAAGGAGGAACGCCTATCCACGCCGGTGCTGCGCAGCCTGCAGATGCGCCATCCCTGGCTGCAGCTCAACCTGCTCACCGCTTTCCTCGCCGCTGCGGTGGTTGGCTTGTTTCAGCACACCATCGACCGGCTGGTGATTCTCGCGCTGTTCCTGCCCGTGCTCGCCGGCCAGTCCGGCAACACCGGCTGCCAGGCGCTCGCCGTGACGCTGCGCGGCATGACGCTCGGCGAGATGAAGCCCGGCGCCTCGCGGCCGCTCATCGGCAAGGAGACCTGGCTCGGCATGGCGAACGGTGCCGGCGTCGGCCTGATGGCGGCGCTCGGCATGTACATCACGGCGGTTGGCCAGGAGCAACCGCAGCCGTTCACGCTCGCGTTCGTCGTGTTCGCCGCCATGGTGTTCTCGTGCATCGCGAGCGG
>DASQYN010000370.1:0-5100 GCA_035639215.1 Burkholderiales bacterium | reverse complement strand
GCCGCCGAGATTCTTCAGCTTGTCGAGATACTCCGGGGTGATCACCGGCACGTGCGCGAGCACCCAGCGCAATTTCGTGATGCCGTCCGGATTGCCCGCCGCGACCATCTCGTCGTTGACGCTCTGCCAGCCGTCGATGATCACCTTCCAGTCGAGCGGCAGCCCGGGCAGGGCGAACACCGGGAAGTTGAGCGAATGGTTCTCGTTGCGCCATTGCGCCTGCGCGACCAGCCGCGTGCCGTTGAACCACTCGGGCGTGCCGGGCGAGATGAACGCGCTCGCGGTGAACTCGCCGATGCCGAGCACGTGCAGCATGTCGCCGCCGAAATCGTTCCAGCTGTTGAGCAGGCGCGCCCTCAGTTCCGGCGTGTTGGGGTCCTGCTCGACGTGCAGGAAGTTGATCCAGATGCGGTTGGTGAGCTCGCCCTGCTGCGAGAGCGCGCGCACCGAGTCGTGCGCGCGGTAGCGGTCGAAGTCGGCGGCGCCGTCGCTCGGATCGCCCACCCCGGGGACGGTGAAGGGGAAGCCGCCCTGGTCGAGGTGCGTGGTGACGCCGATTCCCGCGGCGTAGCGCATGGCGTCGCGCAGCCCCTGCAGCATCGAGTCGCGCGTCTGCATCTTGCGCAGGAGGTAGAGCGCCGTGGTGCACGGCGTGGCGACGCCGAACGCGCCGCCGTCGATGAAGCCGTCGGCGCCGACCGGCACGCCGTTCGCCTGGAGGAAGGCCTTGCCGAGCGCGTTGGTCGCGCCCGGGCCGCTGAAGCCTTCCATGATGAACACCGGATGGTCGGGCACCGCTTTCGTCAGCTCGTCGAGCGTCGGGAAGCGCACCGGCTGCGGCGCGAGGAAGAACTGGTTGCGGCTGAAGCCGCCCACCGAGGTGATCCATTCGCCGGGCTTCGCTTCCCTGGCGCGCGCGGCGAGCGTCGCGAGCGCCTCGGCGATCGAGTTCGCGTTCTCGAGGCGGGCGTCGCGCCCCGGGCGCAGGCCGAGCAGGATGATGTGGTTGTGGCTGTCGATGATGCCGGGCACGACGGTGCGGCCGCCCAGGTTGACGGTGCGCGTGCAGTTGCCGTCGGCGTTGCCGCCGCCGCCGACCTCGGCGAAGCGGCCGTTCTTGATCAGCACCGACGACACTACGCTGTCGTGCTTGTCCATGGTGTGGATGGAGCCGTTGACCAGCCGGAGGCTGCGGCCTGCCGCGCAGTCATCGTCCGAGTCCGCCCAGGCGGGCGCGGCCGCCGCCGCGCAAAGCGCGATGGCGCAAAGCCATGCGCCGCCAATTCTCGTCTGCATGTTCCTCCCCCTTCTCCGTGACCTAGGTTCGCATCTCTCGAAACTGCCACTGCGAGTCGTTGCCGGGCGCTGCGGCGCCGGCGATCAGCACGACGCTCGGTACCCCGCCTTCCACGCGATGGCGCTCGCGCTCCAGCGCGGCGCGCCATTCGCCTTTCGTATTCTGCACCGCCCGCCAGCCCTTGCCGCCGTGCAGCGCGATGCAGGCGCGCTCCGCCTCGGCGAGCACCAGCCAGGCGCCGTCTTTCGGCAGCTCGCGCCGCCAGTCGTTGAAGCGCCGCATGAGCGCGGGCTGGATGGAGACCAGCTTCGCCTTTTTCCCCTGGAACGCCTTCTTCAGGGCCTCCAGCAGGGAAGCGTCGATGGCGCTCGCCAGGCGCGCCTCGCCGGGCGCCGCCTCGGTCGAGCGCACCGCCCAGCCCTTGGCGCGCTCGCCGTGGATCTTCACGAAATGGTGGCGGACGTAGGCCTGTTCCTCGGCCGGGGTGGCCAGCGCCTCGCTCCACGGCACGAGCGCGTAGCGGACGAAATGGCTCGAGAGCTCGACCGTGACGCGCGAGCTTCCGAGGTCCGTCTCCTTCAGCCGCTCGAGCGCGCCGTGCCACGCCTCGCTGCCGTAGCCGGGGTCGCAGGCGATGCGCTCGTTGCGCACGGTGAGCTCGGCCGGCGCGAAGCCGATGGTCAGCGATTCCGCAAAGAGCTTTGGCAGCTTCTTGAAGAACGCGCCGCCGCTGTCGTTCCCGCGAAGGCGGGAACCCAGTTTTGAAAAAAAACTGGGCCCCCGCGTGCGCGGGGGCGACGGCTGCGCATGTTCTTTAATTGACGAACGTGACACGGTTGATTTCCTGCAGCGTGGTCTCGCCCTGGCGCACGGCATCGAGCGCCGCCTCGCGCAGGAGGCGCGTGCCGTGGCGCACCGCGGCTTCCTTCAGCTGCCGCACCGGCGCCCGGCCGGTGATCAGCTCGCGCAGCTCGTCGTTCAGGATCATCAGCTCGGCGATCGCCTTGCGCCCCTTGAAGCCGGCGCCGCGGCACTCGCGGCAGCCGCGGCCGGTGACGAATTTCCAGCCCTTGCTCTTGGCCACGGTCAAGCCGCTTTCTTCGAGAAGCGCCGCCTCGGGCGTGACCGGCTCGGCGCAATGCGGGCACACCATCCGCACCAGGCGCTGCGCGAGGATGGCGTTCAGCGCCGAGACGAAGCCGTAGAGGTCGACGTTCATGTGCATGAAGCGGCCGATCACGTCGAACACGTTGTTGGCGTGCACGGTGGTGAACACGAGATGCCCGGTGAGCGCCGACTGCACGGCGATGTTCGCCGTCTCGGGGTCGCGGATCTCGCCCACCATGATCTTGTCCGGGTCGTGGCGCAGGATCGAGCGCAGGCCCTTGGCGAAGGTGAGGCCCTTCTTCTCGTTGACGGGAATCTGCAGCACGCCGGGCAGCTGGTACTCGACCGGGTCCTCGATGGTGACGATCTTGTCCTGGCCGTTGTTGATCTCGCTGATCGCGGCGTAGAGCGTGGTGGTCTTGCCGGAGCCGGTGGGCCCGGTGACCAGCAGCATGCCGTAGGGCTCGTTGGAGAGCCGGCGCAGCCGCTTCACGTCCACGGCGGCGAAGCCGAGCGAGTCGAGCGAGAGGCTCTGCTGCGTGGTCTCGTAGAGGCCCTGCTTGTCGAGCACGCGCAGCACCGCGTCCTCGCCGTGGATGCTCGGCATGATCGAGACGCGGAAGTCGACCGCGCGGCTGCGCTCGAGCGCCTTGAAGCGGCCGTCCTGCGGGATGCGCTTCTCGGTGATGTCGAGCTCGGCGAGCACCTTGACCCGCGCGATCGTCTGCTCGGCGAGCTTCGGGTCCTGCAGGTGCTTCACCTGCGAGAGGATGCCGTCGATGCGGAACTTGATGGCGAGGCCCGCCGGCAGCGTCTCCAGGTGGATGTCGCTCGCGCCGATCATCAGCGCGTCGCGCAGCGTCGAGCGCACCAGGCGCACCACCTCGCTCGACTCGTCGCCGATGCTCTTCAGCGACAGGTCCTCGACGCGCGCCGCGTCGGCCGGGCCGGCCGGCGCCTCTTCCTCGAGCGAGTCGAGCGCGCGCAGCGATTCCTCGTGCCCGGCGAGGAAGGCGACGAGGTCGCCGCGGTGCGCGAGGCACCAGCTGAACGCGGGCGCGATGCGCTCCTCGGCCCAGGCTTGCAGCTCGCCCGAGAACGGATCGTCGAAGGCGAGCAGCAGCCGCCCGTCCTCCGCGCGCAGCAGCGCGCAGCCGCGCTGCGAACACTCGGCGAAGGGCAGCACGTCGAACGCCGGGCCGGCGCGCCGCAACGCCGCCATGTCGAGACGCTCGAGCGAGAGCGTCGCCGCGAGGCGCGCGGTGAAGCTGTCGGGGTCGAGGCCGAGGTTCTCCTCCAGCACGTCGACGACCCGGCGCCGCGCCGCCTTCGCCGCCGCGCGGGCTTCCGAGATCTGGGGGGACGAGATCGGGTCGACGACGGCGCTCATTGGATATTGCCCGCCAGCTCGAAGATCGGCATGTACATCAGCACGACGATCACGCCGATGACCAGGCCGATGATCGCCATCAGAATCGGCTCGAAGAGGCGCGTGAACCAGTCGACCCAGCGCGCCAGCTCCTCGTCGTGGAAGGCGGCCACCTGCTCGAGCATCTCGCCCATGTTGCCGCTCTTCTCGCCCACCGCCAGCATGCGCAGCGCCACCGGCGTCACCAGCCCCTGCGCCTCGAGCGAGGCGGACACGCCGCGGCCTTCGCTGATCGCCTGGTTCGCCGCGGCGAGCCGGTCGCGCAGCAGCGGGTGCAGCAGCTCGGCGCCCATGTCGAGCGCGCGCGGCAGCGGCATGCCGCCGCGCAGCAGCATGCCGATCGTGCGATAGAAGCGCGCGAGCTGGTAGACCTTCAGCCGCTCGCCGATCGAGGGCAGGCGCCAGAGCGAGTCGCCGATCCGCTTACGAAAAGCGGGAAGTCGAAAAGCGTAGACGGCCCCCACGACGATCGCAGCGAGGATCGCCAGCGCGACCGGGCCGTTCTGGTCGATCGCGCGGCCCCAGGTGAGGAGCAGCCGCGAGAAGAGCGGCAGGTCGGTGCCGCGCTCCTGGTAGATGTGGCCGAAGCGCGGCACCACGTAGAGCAGGAGAAACAGGCCCACCAGGCTGCCCACGGTGATGAGCAGCGCCGGGTAGATCGAGGCGTTGACGATGCGCTTGCGCACCGCCTCGAGCTGGCTCGCGTAGGCGACGTAGCGCGCGAGCGCCGGGCCGAGATCGCTCGTCTTCTCGGCCGCCTTCACCGTCGCGACGTAGAGCGGCGAGAAGGCCTCCGGAAACTCCTCGAGCGCCGCGGAAAGCGGCTGGCCTTCGCGCAGCACCACGACCAGGCGCGCGAGGATGGCGCGGAACTCCTCGCGCTTCTCCTTCTGCCCGAGGGTCTCGATCGCCTCCACGAGCGGCAGCCCGGCGCCGATCAGCGCGCGCAGCTCCTGGCTGAAGAGCGCGAGCGGGAAGCGCTCGCCCGAGCGGCGCCACGGCGTGCCGAGCGAGCGCTTCGTGCGCACGCTGAGCACGGTGTAGCCGCGGCCTTCCAGGCCGCGCACCGCCGCCGCTTCGTCGGCTGCCTGGAAGTCGACCGCTTCGACGTTGCCGCCCGGCGCGATCGCCTTCAGCTCGTAGCGCATGGCGGGCTCGCTGTCGCCTCAGTGGTTGGTGAGGTCGGCGTTCTCGCCGGTGCCGCCCGGCTGGCCGTCCTTGCCGTAGGAAAGGAGATCGAAGTCGCCTTTCTCGCCCGGCACCTTGT
>DASQYN010000369.1:0-5146 GCA_035639215.1 Burkholderiales bacterium | reverse complement strand
GCCGGCTCGGTGCCGATCTTGCCCGCCGCGTACTGCGCGTTCTGCGCGCGCAGCGCCGCGGCGACGTCGGCCGTGGTCACGCCGAGGCGCGCCATTTTCTCGGGATTGATCCAGACGCGCATCGAGTAGTCGCGCGCGCCGAAGATCGTCGCATCGGCGATGCCGGGCAGGCGCTTCAGCTCGTCGACCAGGTTGATCGAGGCGTAGTTCGAGAGGTAGAGGGTGTCGCGGCGGTTGCCGGGCGAGAGCAGCGAGACAACCAGCAGGATGTCGAACGAGCGCTTCTGCACGATGACGCCGTTGCGACGCACCTCGTCGGGCAGGCGCGGCAGGGCGATCTGCACGCGGTTGTTGACGTTGAACACCGACTGGTCGACGTTGGTGCCCGGCTCGAAGGTGACGGTGATGGCGAGCGAGCCGTTCGACGACGAGGTCGAGCTGAAGTACGAGAGCTTCTCGACCCCCGAGAGCTGCTCCTCGATCGGCGCGGCCACCGTGCGCGCGAGCGTCTCGGCGCTCGCCCCGGGATAGGTGGTGGTGATGAGCACCGTGGGCGGCGCGATCTCGGGGTACTGCGCGACCGGCAGCAGCTTCGCCGCGACCAGGCCGGCGATGACGATGATGATGGCGATCACCCCGGCGAACACCGGCCGGTGGATGAAGAACTTCGACACGCTATCCCGCCTTCTTGGCCGAAGCGGCCGGCGTCACCGGCGCGTCCGGGCGCAGGCGCGCCAGGTTGTCGACGATGACCCGCTCGCCGGGCTTCAGTCCCTCTAGCACCACCCAGTTTTCGCCGATCCAGCCGCCGGCCTTGATCGACCGCTGCGCTGCCTTGCCCTCGGGCGTGGCGAGCCACACGTAGCGCCCGCCTTCGTTCTGCTGCACTGCCTTCTGCGGCACGACGATCGCCTGCTGCGTGCCGGCAATCACGTGCACGCGCACGAACTGCCCGGGCAGAAGTTGCAGCTTCGGATTGGCGAGCTCGGCGCGCATCTGCACCGTGCCGGTGGCGGCATCGACGGTCGAGCCGGCGAAGTTCACCTTGGCCTCGCTCTCGTAGGGCCGGCCGTCGGCGAGCTCGAGGCTGACCCGGATGCCGCGGCTGTCGTTGCGCCGCACCGTCGCGTATTCCGACTCCGAAAGCGCGAAGCGTACCCAGATCGGGTCGGCGCGCGTAACGGTGGTGAGCAGCGCGGAGTCGTTGTTCGGCTGCACCAGGCTGCCGATCGACTGCTGCGCCCGGCCGGTGATGCCGCCGACCGGCGCGCGCACCGAGGTATAGGACAGGTTGAGCTCCGCCTGGCGAAGGCGCGCGCGCGCCACCTCCACCGCGGCGGCCGACTGGCGCGCCACCGAGGCGGCCTGGTCGGCCTGCGTCTGGCTGATGAACTTGCGCTCGGCGAGCATCTTCTGCCGCTCGAGATCCTTCTGCGCCAGTTCTTCCTTCGCCATCTCCTGGGCGAGCGAGCCGCGCGCCTGCGCGACGTCGATCTCGAAAGGCGCGCGCTCGATCTGGAACAGCGTGGCGCCCGCCTTGACCGAGTCGCCCTCGGTATAGAGCTGCTTCTCGAGGATGCCGGCGACGCGGGCGCGGATCTGCACTTCGCGCGAGCCCTCGGTGCGCCCGACCGCCTCGAAAGAAATCGGCACCTCGCGCAGCGCCGCCTCGACCACGCTCACCGGCAGCGCCGCCGGCGCGCTCGCGGCCTTGCCGGCGCCCTGCTTCGCGTCGCCCTCGCTGCACGCGGCGACGACGAGGCATGCGGCGAGGACGAGCCATCGGCTCATGGTCTGTCTCCCGGGCCTGCTTTGCCTCCCGAGGCATAGGCCCGCAAGAAGCAATCGACGATGCGCGGCACGCGGCGCGACTCCGCCTCCGCGCCGTTCAGCCCGTAGAGGCGGCGCACGCGCTCCTGTCCGGCGAGCATCGAGAGGAACAGCTCGGCCGCGAACTGCGGGTCGTCGCGGCGCAGCCGCCCGCCGGCCATCGCCTCGCGCAGGAACGCCGCGAGGCGCTTGACCATCGCGCCGGCGCCGCCCTGGTACACGGCGCGCGCGAGCCCGGGAAAGCGCGGCACCTCGGCGGTCAGGGTGCGGAACATGGCGAGGCCCTCGGCGCCGAGCGCCCGCTTGCGGTAGGCGCGGGCGAAGCCGAGCAGCGCCGAGCGAACGTCCTTCGCTTCGGCCTCGAGCTCGACCAGCACGTGCTTCGAGAGGTCGCAGGCGGCGGCCTCGAACAACCGGCCCTTGCTCGGGAAGTGGTGATACACGGTCTGCTTCGCGACGCCGGCGCGCCGCGCGATGTCGTCCACGCTCGCGTGGTAGCCGTGGTGCAGGAAGGCTTCGGCGGCGGCGCGCAGCACGCGCTCGCGATTCGGTGCGGACAAACGGTTCCCCGGACTAGACTGGACGGTCTAGTCTACGTGAATTCGGGGTCAGGGTCACAATTCCGGCGGCGCGCAACTCAGGGAATTGTGACCCTGACCCCGAATTCAGACCGCGAACTCAGGACGGGTCGAACGGGTGGCGCGTGACGATCGTCTCCTCCCGGTCGGGGCCGGTGGAGATGAGGTCGATCGGCACCCGGCAGAGCTTCTCGATGCGGTCGAGGTAGGCGCGCGCGTTGCGCGGCAGCTTCTCCAGACGCTTCACCCCCACGGTGCTCTCCTTCCAGCCCGGCAGCTCCTCGTACACCGGCACGCAGCGCTCGAGCTCCTCGGCGCCGACCGGCAGGATCTCCGAGAGCTGGCCGTCGATCTCGTAGCCGATGCAGATCTTCACCGCCTCGACGCCGTCGAGCACGTCGAGCTTGGTGATGCACAGGCCGGAGACGCCGTTCAGCTGGATCGAGCGCTTGAGCGCCGCCGCGTCGAACCAGCCGGTGCGGCGAGGGCGGCCGGTGGTCGCGCCGAACTCCCGGCCGCGCTGGCGCAGGAGCTCGCCGACGTTGTCCGAGAGCTCGGTCGGGAACGGCCCGCCGCCGACGCGCGTGCTGTAGGCCTTGGTGATGCCGAGAACGTAGTGCAGGTGCATCGGCCCGATGCCGGCGCCGGCCGCGGCCGCGCCGGCGACGCAGTTCGACGAGGTGACGAATGGATACGTGCCGTGGTCGATGTCGAGCAGCGAGCCCTGCGCGCCTTCGAAGAGCAGGTTCTTGCCGGCGCGGTTGGCGTGGTAGAGCGCGCGCGGCACGTCGGCGATGAGCGGCGTGAAGCGCGGCGCGAGCGCGAGCGTCTCGTCGAGGGTCTTCTGGAAATCGACCGGCGGCTGGTGGTGGTAGTTCTCGAGGATGAAGTTGTGGTACTCGAGCAGCTCGCGGAGCTTCTCGGCGAAGCGCACCGGCTTGAAGAGATCCTGCACGCGGATGGCGCGGCGCGCCACCTTGTCCTCGTAGGCCGGGCCGATGCCGCGCCCGGTGGTGCCGATCTTCTTCTCGCCCCGCGAGGTCTCGCGCGCGGCGTCGAGCGCCGCGTGGTAGGGCAGGATCAGCGGGCAGGCTTCCGAGATCGAGAGCCGCGCCACCACGCCGCGTGCCCCCGCGCTCTCGAGCTCGTCCATCTCCTGCACCAGGGCCTGGGGCGACACCACGACGCCATTGCCGATGAAGCAGTCGACGCTCTCGCGCAGGATGCCCGAGGGGATGAGGTGCAGGACGGTCTTGCGTCCGCCGATCACCAGCGTATGCCCGGCGTTGTGGCCGCCCTGGAAGCGCACCACGCCCTGTGCGCGGTCGGTGAGCCAGTCGACGATCTTGCCCTTGCCCTCGTCGCCCCACTGGGTGCCGATGACGACGACGTTGCGCGCGTTGCTCATGCGGGTCGAGAAAGAAGAAACGGCATCACGCTCATTTCACCACCGCTGCAATCGCCCTCAAATCGATCGAAAACCCCGTCGCCGGGCGCGCGCGCCCGAACGCCTTGCCGACCTCATCGTAGCGCCCGCCCCTCGCCACGGCGCTCGTCAAACCGTCGCAATAGGCGTCGAACACGACGCCCGAGTGATAGTGATAGCCGCGCAGCTCGGCGAGGTCGAAGCTGAGCGGCACGGGGCAAGCCTTCGCCAGCGCCCGCAGGGTTTTCAGAGCATCCCGCAATTCCGGAATCTTCGGCAGCTGCCGCGCGGCGACGTCGAGCACTTCCGGGCCGCCGTAGAGCTGCGGCAGGAGGAGCAGCGCCTCGCGCGTCGCCGCCTCGAGCGGCTGGGCGAGGCGCCGGATCTCCGGCGTGTCCTTCCTCTGCAGCGCCTCGAAGAGCTGCGCCTCGAGCTCGTGGTTCACGCCCGCCGCGCGGGCGATCGAGCGGAACACCGCGACGTGGCCGACGTCGAGGCGCACGCCCTTCAGCCCGGCGCGCTTCAGCGCCTCGCAAAGCAGCTTCTGGATCTCCACGTCGGCGGCGTCGCCCGCGGCGCCGTACATCTCGGCGCCGATCTGGATCGGCTCGCGCGTCGCGCCCGGGCTCGCCGGCCGGGTGTGCAGCACGCTGCCGCAATAGCAGAGGCGCGTCACGCCCTTGCGGTTGAGCAGATGCGCGTCGATGCGCGCCACCTGCGGCGTGATGTCGGCGCGCAGCCCCATCATCCGCCCCGAGAGCTGGTCGACCACCTTGAAGGTGCGCAGCTCCAGGTCGTGGCCGGTGCCGGTGAGCAGAGAGTCGGTGTATTCGAGCAGCGGCGGCATTACCAGCTCGTAGCGATGCTTGAAAAACAGATCGAGAATGCGGCGTCGAAGGCGTTCTATGCGCATCGCCTCGGCCGGCAGGATGTCCTCGACATACTCGGGAAGAATCCAACGCATCAGGGAAGTAGCCAGCGCATGTCAGGAAATAAAGCTCAACATCAGCTTCTCGCCCAGGCGAGCAGCAGCAGGCCGACGATGATCGACGACAAGCCGACGAAGCGGATCTGCCCGTCGGTCATCTGCGTGATGCGGCGAAAGGTATCGCGCCAGAGGCTAGGCGCGACGAAGGGCAGCACCCCTTCGAGCACGAGCATCAGGGCGAACGCCATGAGGAACGTCGTGCCCATCGCTCATTTTCTCGTCGCGGCTCCGGCCTGCTTTCCGAGCGAGTCCCTGAAGTAGCGCAGGAAGTCCGAGTTCGCCTCGAGCAGCATCATGTCGTTCTTGCCGCGGAAGACGGACCGG
>DASQYN010000368.1:0-19919 GCA_035639215.1 Burkholderiales bacterium | reverse complement strand
CGGCGTAGCGCCTTGCCGACCTCCACCATCCGGCGGAAAGTCTTTTCCTGGTTCGACAATTCGACGACCGGGATGTCGACGGGAAGCTCCGCGGCAAGGCGCTCGCTCACGCCGAGCGCGCCGACGTAGCGCAGGTGTCGGGCGATCGATTGCCGGAGGATGGCGATGACCCCGAATTTCTGCCCGAGCGTGAGCGCGGTGAGGATGCCGCACTCGGAGATGCCGAGCACGGGCTTGCGCGTCGCTTCGCGGGCGGAATGCAGGCCGGGATCGCTGTAGCACGCGATCACGAAGGCTGAATAGCGGCTTTCGTTTTCCCGTATGAGCTTTAGCATCGGCGCCACCACGCCGTCCACGTGCTGCTGCGTCTCGATCCCAGGCGGGCCCTCCTTCAGCGTGACGCAATCGATCGCCGGCCCGCCGGGCATGCGCAGCGGCTCGACCGCCTCGTCGATGCCGCGCGTCACCGCCTCGGTGGAGTTGGGATTGATGACGAGGATGCGCTCGGCCATGAACCCGCGATCATACTGCTACCGGATTGCGCGGTTTTCCCGCAAAATACATTCAACCTTTTGGGAGGAGGTCAACGATGTTGCATCGCCGCTTTGCCGTAATCGCAACCCTCGCAATGCTCTTCGCCGGCTCCGCGCTTGCGCAGTCGAAGCTGCCGCCGCTGCGCACCGGCGTCGACGGCACGTTCGCGCCGCACGCCATGCCGAAGCTCGGCGGCGGCATCGAAGGTTTCCAGATCGATCTCTTCACCGAGGTCGCGCGCCGCATGCACCGCGAGATCGTCATCGACAGCACCAGCTTCTCGACGCTGATCCCGGGCCTGCTCTCGGGCCGCTACGATTTCATCGCCGCGCCGACCACGGTGACCAAGGAGCGCGCCGAGCAGATGATCTTCACCGCCGGCTATCTCTGGACCGCGTACCAGTTCGGCATCAAGAAAGGCTCCAAGCCGATCCACGGCTGGACGGACCTCAAGGGCAAGGTGGTCTCGGTCAACAAGGGCACGCCCTACGAGACGCTGAGCAAGCAGATGGGCGAGAAGTACGGCTTCACCGTGCAGGCCTACGACACGCAGCCCGATGCGACGCAAGCGGTGCTCTCCGGCCGCGCCTACGCCACGCTCGGCGGCAACACCACCATCGTCTATGCCGCCAAGAAGAACCCGCAGTTCGTCGCCGACCTTGAGCTGAAGGATACGCGCGCGCACTGGGCGGCGCCGTTCCGCAAGGACAGCGTGGCGCTGCGCAACGAGATGCAGGACGTCCTCGACTGCATGAAGAAGGACGGCACGATCGCGAAGATGTCGGAGAAGTGGTTCGGCAAGAAGCCCGGGCCGGATGCGCTGGAGCGCGTCATCACCCCGGGCTACGGCGTGCCCGGCATGCCGGGCTACGATCCGACGCCGCATCCGCTGAAGTGCGGCTGAAAAAGCGACCAGGGCCCCCGCCTTCGCGGGGGCGACGTATTGAGTAGGCCGGTCGTCGAGGCGCGCGGCATCCACAAGCATTTCGGCGCCCTGCATGTCCTGAAGGGCGTCGACCTGGTGGTGGCCGAGCGCGAGCTGGTGTTCGTGATCGGCCCGTCGGGCTCCGGCAAGTCGACGCTGCTGCGCTGCCTGAACCGGCTGGAGGAGCCTTCTTCGGGCAGCGTCGTGGTCGACGGCGTCGACGTACTCGACCCACGCACCGACATCAACCATGCGCGCCAGAGGATCGGCATGGTGTTCCAGTCGTTCAACCTCTATCCCCACATGACGGCGCTCGGCAACGTGACGCTCGCGCTGCGCAAGGTGGCCGGGAAATCGCGCGCCGAGGCCGACGCGCTTGGCCGCGCTGCGCTCGCGCGCGTCGGCCTCGCCGAGCGCGCCGACCACCGGCCGGGCGAGCTCTCGGGCGGCCAGCAGCAGCGCGTCGCCATCGCGCGCGCCATCGCGCTCGAGCCGCGGGTGATGCTCTTCGACGAGCCGACCAGCGCCCTCGATCCGGAGCTGGTCGGCTCGGTGCTCGGCGTGATGCGCGACCTGCGCGAGAGCGGCATGGCGATGGTCGTGGTGAGCCACGAGATGGGCTTCGCCCGCAACGCCGCCGACCGCGTGCTCTTCATGGACCAGGGCCTGATCGTCGAGCAGGGCCCGCCGGCGGCGATCTTCGAGAACCCCACGCAGCAGCGCACCCGCGCCTTCGTCAGCCAGATCCAGCGGCACTGAGGGCGCGATGTCGAACTGGGAGCGCTTCGTCGACGCCTTCTTCAATGCCCGGGTGATGGCGAAGTACTTCCCGGACATCGCCTACGGCATGCTGGTGACGATCGAGCTCGCCGCGCTCGTCATCGCGACCGGCCTCGCCGCGGGCGTCGCGCTCGCGCTGCTGCGCAGCCTCGGCTTCCGGCCGGTGAACCTGCTGATCGTTTTCGTGGTCGATCTCTTCCGCGCGCTGCCGCCGCTCGTGGTCGTGGTCTTCATCTATTTCGGCCTGCCGGCGGTGGACGTCTCGCCCTCGGGGTTCATCTCGATCTGGCTCTCGCTCGCGCTGGTGCTGATGGCGTTCTCGGAGGAGATCTTCTGGGCCGGCATCACTTCGATCGCTAAGGGCCAATGGGAGGCGGCGCGCTCCACCGGCCTCTCCTACGGCCAGACGCTGATCCACGTGGTCCTGCCGCAGGCGATCCGCCTCACCATTCCGCCGCTCACCAACCGCACCATCGCCATCACCAAGGGCACCGCGCTCGGCACCGTGGTCGCCGTCCACGAGATCCTGGGGATGGCCTCCTCCGCGGTGTCGAACAGCTACAACCCCTCGCCGCTCACCCTCGGCGCGGTGGCCTATTTGATCCTGTTCCTGCCGATGGTGATCGTCGGACGCTGGCTCGAGACGCGCATGACCTGGAAGCGCTAGAGCGTGCTGCTGACCTTCTTCAACCTCGAGATCCTGCGCCAGGCCTGGCCGATCCTGCTGGCCGGGCTCGGCAACACGCTGCTGCTCTCGGCGATCGTCGTGCCGCTCGGCTTTCTCGGCGGGCTGATCCTCAGCCTGCTCGCCGGCGTGAAGAAGCCCTGGGTACGCTGGCCGCTCATGGCCTGGGTCGATTTCTTCCGCGCCTTTCCGCCCCTCGTGCTGCTGATCTTCTTCTACGCCGGGCTGCCGTTCGTCGGGCTCGAGCTCGGCGGCTTCGCCTGCGTATGCATCGCCTTCTTCCTGAACAACGGCGCCTACTACGGCGAGATCCTGCGCGCCGGCATCGAGTCCGTTCCGGAAGGTCAGAGCGAGGCGGCGCGCAGCACCGGCCTCGGGCGCCTGCAGACCATGGCCTATGTAGTCCTGCCGCAGGCAGTGAGGAACGTCCTGCCCGACCTGCTCTCGAACACGCTCGAGGTCGTGAAGCTGACTTCGCTCGGCAGCGTCGTCGCCATGCCCGAGCTGCTCTTTCAGGCGCGGCAGGCGCAGAGCCTCACCTACAACCCCACGCCGATCGTGCTCGCCGCGGTCATCTATTTCGTCATGCTCTGGCCGGTGGTGCGGCTGCTCAGCCGGCTCGAGAACCGCGCTCTTGCACGAAGGTAACGGCCGCCGCAACATCTTTTGCCGTTCCCTGAACAATCTTTGATCCCGCCTCAGCCGCGGCTGCATACGCTGCTAGCCATGCCGGAAGCGCTCATCGCAGAGTCGAACAGAGCCGCCGTCCGCGAGGGCGGAGAGGTGCTCGTCGTCGACGACGACGAGACGATGCGCGCGCTGATCAAGCTCCACCTCCTGAGCGCGGGCTATGAGGTGCTCGAGGCGCCGGACGCCGTGGAAGGCGGCGCGCTGGCGCTCTTGAGATCGCCGGCGCTCGTGGTCTGCGACGTCGAGATGGAGCCCCTGGACGGCTATCGCTTCGCCCTGGCGCTCAAGTCCGACCCGCGAACCCGCGACATTCCGATCGTCTTTCTCAGCGCCCACGCCGACGTCGCCGACAGGGCGGTCAACGCCGGTGCGCTCGGCCACGTCGCCAAGCCGGTCACCGGCGAGCGGCTGCTCCGGGTAGTGCGGCGGTTCGTTTCGCCGTCAGTCTGCGCGCTTGGCGAATGACCGCTCGGCCATCGATTCCCTGAGCTGACGTCCATGGCCGGGGTCGATGTGGACGTCGACCAGGCAGGGCTTTCCGCCGCGCACGCATTCCACCGCCTGCTGCATCGCTTTCCGTAGCTGAGAAATTTCCTTCAGCGGTCCGAGGCCCATGACGCCCTGGGCCTCGGCGAGCTTGGCGATATCGGGTGCGGGGTGGTCGATCTGCTGCCCGATCCAGCGGTTCGCGGCGCTGCGGTTGCGATGGCGGGCGACGCCTTCCTGGTGCAGTTCGTCGTTGTAGTAGGAGCGGTTGTTCGCGACGACGATCAACGCCGGAATGCTGTAGCGCGCGGCGGTCCAGAGGGCGTTCATGCTCATCAGAGTGTCGCCGTCGCCGAGCACGCCGACAGTGAGGCGGCCCGAATCCTTGAGGGCGAGCGCCGCGCCGAGCGTAATGCCGGGGCCCGAACCTACTCCGCCGCCGCCGTCCTTGCCGAGGTAATCGAGCGGATGACGATGCGGCCAGAGGTCGACCGGCCAGGCGCGGGCGAGGGAAGCGAAGGTGACCGGTTGCTCGCCGACGGCCGCCTTTAGCGCGCTCGCAACCGACCGAAGGTTCAGCGTGTCGAATTCGGGCTCCGTCCCCGACTTTGGGAGTTGGGGCTCCGTCCCCGAATTTGACTTTGGCAGCAGAGCTAGCAGCTCGGTGACGGCGGCATCGGCGTCGCCGAGCAGATGGACGTCGGCCGGCGCCAGCTCGAGGTGCTCCTTGCCCCAGCCGTTGTGGAGATGCAGGTCGACGCCCGCGTGGATGATCTGCGCCGGGATCGGCTCGCGGCCGAACGCCTGGCGCAGGACGCCGCCGAGGTCGATCCAGTCGAGGCTGAGGATGGCGTCGGCGCCGCGCAGGGCTTCGCGCGCGGTCTTTGAGAGCTGGTTGAAGGGCTCGCCGGCATGCAGCGGATGGTCGGTCGGGACCGTCGAGCCCGCCTTGAGGTCGGAGAGCATGCGGGCGCCCAGCCGCTCGGCGAGCGCGACGCGGCTGCGCCAGGCCTGCTCGCTGCGCCGGCCGCGCCCGAAGAGGATCGCGACTTTCTTGGCGCGGCCGAGGAGGGTGGCGGCGTCGTGCAGAGCGCTGTTGTTGGGCGAAGATGGCGCGGGCGCGCGATAGCGGCCGGGATCGGGCACGACGACCTCGCCCTCGAGCGGCGCCTCCTGGATCGCCGCATCGAGACAGACGTAGACCGGCCCGTGCGGCTGCGTGCAGGTCTGCTGCCAGGCGCGGTAGATCGACTCGGGGATCGCCGCGGCGGAGCCGGGCTGGTCGTCCCATTTGACGAAGTTGCGGATCAGCGCGCCCTGGTCCTGCGCGGTGTGGATCCAGTCGATCCACGGGCGGCGCAGCGTCGCGTCGACGGGTCCGGTCGCGCCGAGGATCAGCATCGGCGCGCGGTCGCACCAGGCGTTGTAGATCGCCATCGAGCCGTGCATCAGGCCGACGTTCGAGTGCAGCGCCACCGCCATCGGCCGGCCGGCCGCCTTGGCGTAGCCGTGCGCGATCGCCACCGCCTGCTCCTCGTGCAGGCAGAGCAGCATCTCGGGCGCGCGGTTGCCGAGGAAGTTGACCAGGCTGTCATGCAGCCCGCGATAGCTCGCGCCGGGATTGAGCGCGATGTAGGGGATGGCGAGGCGGCGCAGCACCTCGGCGGCGACGTCGCTTCCCCAGGCGAGCTTCGGATCGGTTTCGCGCGGCTCGTCGCGCGGCGAGAGTCGGTTCTGCATCGGCCGAATATACTTCGCCTCATGAGGACGGAGGTCTTCGACACCGATGCGCACGTCGAAGAGAGCGAGGCGACGTTCGCCGCGCTCGCCGGGCGCGAGGACCGGCCGCGCATTATCGAAGGCGAGCGGCGGGCCTTCTGGCTGATCGAGGGCCGCACCTTCCCGAAGCTCTCGGGGAGCGGCGTGCACACCTTCGGCTCGCCGCATGCGAAGCGGCCGGAAGGCCACGTCGATCCCGAGCGGCGCGCGAGAGTGGAGAGCCAGGAGCTGTCCAATCCCAAGGCGCGCCTGCAGGACATGGACGCCGAAGGGATCGACGTCTCGGTGGTCTTCCCGACGATGTTCCTCGTCTGGCCGCTCGCCGACGATCCGGGGCTCGCGCGGGCGCTCTGCCGCTCCTACAACGACTGGATCGCCGAAAGATGCGCCGCCTCCGGCGGACGCATCCGCTGGGTGGCGACCGTGCCGCTTCCCGACGTCGAGGGGTCGGTGGAGGAGATCGCGCACGCGAAGCGCCGCGGCGCAAGCGGCGTGATGACGCTCGGCACGGCGGGTGAAATGACTCTGGGAAATAGGGTCCTGGACCCTTTTTACGCCGCCTGCGAGCGCAACGGGCTGCCGGTGTGCGTGCACGTCGGCTGGTCGTATCCGCCCGTCACGCGGCTCTACGACAAGGTGTACGAGGCGATGATCACGCCGTTCGTGCTGCCGGTCTTCATGGCTTTTGCGAGCATTCTCGCGAACGGCGTGCTGGACCGGTTCCCGGCGCTGAAAGTCGGCTTCTTCGAAGCGGGCGTCGAGTGGGTGCCGTACTGGCTCGACCGGATGGAGCGCTTCTTCAAGCAGCCGCCCGGCGGCTCGAGGAAATCCGATCTGCCGGGAAGGAACCCGGTCGACCACATCCGTGAGAACCGCGTGTATTTCAGCTGCGAGCTCGACGAGAAGCGCATCGCCATGGTGTCCGAGGCGATCGGCGACGACTGCATCCTGTATTCATCGGACCTGCCGCATGCGCATCGGGTGTTCGATGCCATCGCGCTTTTCAGGAACCGGCAGGACGTGCCCGCGAGCACGAAAGCGAAGATCCTGGCGAACGGTGCCCGCTTCTTCTCTCTTTAAAAGGGGTCAGGACCCTTTTTGAGGGCTGCTCGCGTCGAGGCGCCGCGCGCTCGTTTCGAGGCACTTCGCAGCGCGTATCAGACGCTCGCCGCTGGAATGAAGCAACATCCTCGTCGATGCGACGCGACTTCGGCTTTCGTTGTGGTTGCGCTCGCTGTCCACGCGAGCCCGGCGGGCTGCGCCAAAGAATCCGTATTCCACGTCCGCTCCTGGAAAAAGCTGAGCGGGGTGGCCGGGCAGAATTGCCGGGGTATACGGCGCGCAGGTGGGACCACGGTGCGCCCTTAACCTAGCAAAGTCAACCAAAAAGGGTCCTGACCCCTTTTCAGGGATGCACGTCCTCGGAGAACCAGTCGTCGGGCAGCTCGTGGCCGACACCCCGTTCGCGGGCTTTCCCGAGGACGAAGGCGCCGGCGGCGGCGAACTGCAGGCCGGAGCCGACGTTGTTGGCGAAGCAGGTGATCTCCCGCTCGCTGCTGCGCCCGGGCGCGATGCCGGCGAGAAGCTCGCCGAGGTCGGGATATTTTCCCGAATAGCGCGGGTCGTGCCACCAGCCGCTCTCCTTCTCGGCCGGCGCGTTCGGCGTGCCTTCCATGACGTTGTTCAACTGCTTCGCCTGCCGGCGGTCGTGGACGATCACCCGGTCGCAGCGCTCGAGCACGTCGCCGTCGATCTCCTGCGTCTTGATGCAGCTCACGTGCACGCCGGGTTTCAGCCACGCGGGCTCGATGACGCGCACCATCGAGGAGGTCGACGCGGCGATGACGTCGGCACCGGCGACACATTCCTCTAGCGACTCGACCGGCTGGACGCCGGGAAATTCGGCGGCGAAGGCGGAGCGGCTTTCCGGTCTGGGACTGAAGACGCGAATGCGCTTGAAAGAGCGAACCGCGCGGGCCGCCATGAGCTGCGCGCCGGCCTGCCAGCCGGTGCCGATCAGCGCCAGCGTCTGGGCATCGCCTCTCGCCAGGTGCTTCAGGGCCAAGCCGCTCGCCGCGCCCACGCGCAGGCGCTGCATCACCCCGTCCGGGAACATGGCGAGGAGGGCGCCGGTCCGCGTGCTGAAAAGAAGGACGAGGCCCACCCATCTTCCGTTGGCGAGCGGCTGCTTCACCCGGCGCATCTTGCCGGCGACGACCGGGTGCGTAATGACATCGGAGTTGATGCGCAGCGCCTGCACCTCCTGCGCCGGCCACGTGCCGCCCATGTGCTTGAAGGCGTAATAGGCGTCGGGCCGGGGATTGGGGGCGATGTTGTCGGTGCGCGGCGAGCGCAGCGCCTTGCCTTCCGCGTAGTCGCGGTACATCGGCTCCAGCGCCGCCATGCATTCCTCGATGGAAAGCAGCCGGGCGACGTCTTCGTTGGAGAGGACGAGCATCGACGAGTGCAGCGATCTTAACCGCTGCGCAGGCGGTTCGGGCTGCGTCCCGAATTGCGCGCCCCCGATTTGCGAGCCGGGGCGTTTTATTTGGCGCGCTTTTTTGCATAATGTCCGAAAACAAACACCGAGGAGGATGGAAATGACGCATCAGAGCTTGATGCGCCGGCGTTTGCTCGCCGGCGCCGGGGCCGGACTGCTGTTGAGCAATCTCGGGAAGGCCGACGCCCAGGCGTTCCCCTCGAAGAACATGCGGGTGGTCATCCCGACCGGCCAGGGCGGCGGCGCCGAGCGCCTGGCGCGCGCGTTCGACGACTTCTGGGGCCAGCTCCTGAAGACCCACTTCGAATACAGTTTTTATCCCGGCGCCGCCGGGCAGGTGGGCTACGAGCTATGGATCCACAAGCGCGAGCACGACGCCTACAACCTGCTCTTCGGCAACATGGGGCCGGAGATGATCATGTACGCGCTGAGGAAGCCCAACTACCGCTTCCCCGAGGACTACCAGTACTTCTGCCGCACCGACGTGGACGACAGCATCATCTTCGTGCGGCAGCAGAGCAAGCTGCGCAACCTCGAGGACCTGGCGGCGGAGGCGAAGAAGCGCAGCGTCAACGTGGCGGTGAGCCGCCTGCCGCATCCCGCGTCGATCGGCATGCTCGCGCTCGGCAACGCCATCAAGGGGAGGTTCAACCTCGTGCCCTACGGCGGCGGCAACCCGACGCAGGTGGCGGTGCTCAACGGCGAGGCGGACTGCGGTGCGCTGCCGCTCGCCGGCGTCGTCGCGCTCGGCGACCAGCTGCGCATCCTCGGCGTCTTCAACGACGACTTCCAGCTGGGCAAATACACGAACAACGCGCCGCCGGTGAACAAGGTGTTCGGGACCAAGATCCCCGACCTTTCCTCCTCACGCTCCTGGGCAATCCACGGCGAGGCGATCGACAAGTACCCCGAGCGCTTCGCGATCCTCGAGAAGACTTCGCGGCAGGTGTTCGACAACCCGAAGTACAAGGAGGAGTACAAGAAGACCGGCGCGCCGGTCGAGACCATCCAGTACGGCGACCGCGCACTGTGCACGAAGTACGCAAGATCGATGGTGGAACTCGCGAACGAGTACCGCACGCTCCTGACGGGCAAGGGTGGCAAAGGAAAATAAGTCGCTCGGCGCGGATCTGGTCATCCCGGCGCTCGCGCTCGCCTTCGCGGTCTACTTCTTCGTCGACATCGCCGACCTCGCCTGGGAGGCGAAGGCGAACGGCGTGCTGATCGGCACGATCCTGGTGATCCTGATAGGCATCCAGGGGGTGCGGCTCGGCTTGTCGGCGGCGCGCCGCGAGGGCAGCTTCGGCTTCGAGCCCCTGCTCGCCCCGCGCGAAGCGCTGCCCAGGCGCGTCGGCATGGTGGCGATCACCGTCGCGTTCGTCTTCACGCTGCCCTGGCTCGGCCTGACGCTCGGGCTCTTCCTCGCCATGCTCGGCGCGCTGCGCCTCATGGGCCTCAAGAGCGCGAAGAAGAACCTGCTGGTCAGCTTCGTCGTCGCGGCGAGCGCCTATGGGCTCTTCATCGCGCTGCTGCAGAGCGACATGCCGCATGGGCCGGTGGAAATCCTGCTTTCGAAAATGATCGGATGAGCTGGGAATTTCTCGCCGGCCAGTTCGCGCAGCAGTTCGGGCTTTGGTGGATCATCTGGCCGGCGATCCTGCTCGGCATCGTGGTCGGCATCCTGCCGGGCTTCAGCCCGCAGAACACGCTGATCATGCTGCTGCCGCTGACGCTGGCCGTGCCGGTCGAGCAGGCGCTCGCGTTCATGATCGCGCTCTACTGCGCGAACCACCTCGCCGGCGGCATCCCGGCGATCCTGGTGAAGATCCCCGGCTCCGGAGGTGCCGCGGCGACCACGCTCGACGGCTATCCGATGACGAAGAAGGGTCAGGCGCAGCAGGCGCTCGTCCTGTGCTTCACCGCGTCGGTGTTCGGCGGGCTGATCACTACGCTCGCCACCCTGGCGCTTCTGCCGTGGCTCTCGAAGATGGGTCTCTACCTGCGCTCGGTCGAGATGGTGGTGGTGATGCTCTTCGGGCTGACGCTGATCGCGGTCATCGCCGCCAAGGACTTCCTGAAGGGCATGATCGCGGGGTTCTTCGGTCTGCTCCTCGGCGTGATCGGTACCGACCACATCTACAACACGCCGCGCGCGACCTTCGGCTTCCTCGAGCTCTATGACGGCGTGCCGATCGTGCCCGCGCTGATCGGGCTTTTCGCCATCTCGGAAGCGCTGGTGATGATCGAGGAGAAGATGATCGTCAGCGACGAAGGCCGGCAGAAGGCGGCGAGCGCGCAATGGGCGGGCATCGTCGACGGCCTGCGCCTGTCGGTGAAGCACTGGTGGCAGATCGTCTGGACCGCCTTCGTGGGGCTTTTCATCGGCATCGTGCCGGGTGCGGGCGCGAGCATTGCCTCTTTCGTCGCCTACCAGCAGTCGCGCCTGTGGTCCAAGCACCCCGAGAAATACGGCACCGGCATCCCCGAGGGCGTGATCGCGCCGGAGTCGGCAAACAACGGGGTCACCTCGGGAACGCTGGTCCCCACGCTCGCGCTCGGCGTCCCGGGCGGCAGCACCGCTGCGGTGATGATGATCGTCCTGCAATACCACGGCCTGGTCATGGGGCCGCGGCTGTTCGCGACCAACCCCGAGGTTGCCTACGGCGTGTTCGTCTCCATGGCGGTAGCCTACATATTCATGATCTTCACCATCCTGCCGCTCGCGCGCTATTTCTCGCGCATCGTGCTGATCGAGACGAGCTACCTCGCGCCGGTGATCATCCTGGTGACGATTGTCGCCGCCTTCGGCGAGCGCCAGTACGCCTTCGACATGGCGCTCGCGCTGATCTTCGGCGTCATCGGCTACCTCGCGCAGAAGACGAACTATCACGTCACCGCGATCCTGATCGGCGTGATCCTCGGCCCGCTGTTCGAGGAGTACCTGGTGCGCGCGCTCAGGCTCTCGGAAGGCGATCCGTCGATCCTTTTCTCCTCCACGCTCGGCAACGTGCTCTGGGCGCTGCTCGCGCTTTCGCTGCTGCTGCCGGCATGGCGCGGCTGGCGGCGGGCCAAGGCCGTGGCGGATGCGCAGTTCCGGGAGGAAGACTGATGGACTTCCTCCGCGTCGACGGATTGGTGAAGCGCTTTTCGTCAGACGCGGCGGCGGTGAACGGCATCTCCTTCTCGGTGCCGAAGGGGAAGCTGTTCACGCTGCTCGGACCGAGCGGCTGCGGCAAGAGCACCACGCTGCGCTGCATCGCCGGCCTCGAGCGCCCGGAGGGCGGAACGATCAGCATCGACGGCCTCGAGGTCTTTTCGAAGGATAACTTCCTGACGCCCGATCGTCGCGGCATCGGCATGGTGTTCCAGTCCTATGCCATCTGGCCGCACATGACGGTCTTCCAGAACGTCGCCTATGCGCTCGAGGTCAAGCGCACGCCGCGCGAGGAGACGCGCAAGCGCACGATGGAGGCGCTCGAGCGCGTCGGCCTCGCCGGGCTGGCGGCGCGGCCGGCGCCGCAGCTCTCGGGGGGACAGCAGCAGCGCGTCGCGCTCGCGCGGGCGATCGTCGGCCGGCCGAGCCTGCTGCTCTTCGACGAGCCGCTCTCCAACCTGGACGCGAAGCTGCGCGAGCGCATGCGCGCCGAGATCCGCGAGCTGCAGCAGCGCCTCGACCTGACCGCGGTGTACGTCACCCACGACCAGGCCGAGGCGCTCGCGCTCTCCGACACGATCGCGGTCATGGAGGCGGGGAAAATCCTCGCGCTCGGCACGCCGCGCGAGATCTACGGCGCCCCGGCGAGCCGCTTCGTCGCCGACTTCGTCGGCTCGAGCAACATCGTGCGCGGCCGGGCGCTCGCCGGGGCGGCCGCCGACGGCACCGCGCCGGTCGAGGTGCCCTTCGGCGTGGTGCGCTGCCGGCTGCAGGGCGCAGTGGCCACCGGCAACGCGGTCGACCTCCTGATCCGCCCGGAAAGCGTCGCGCTTTTCACCGCCGCGCCCGCCGCGGCGGAGAACGTCTGGCAGGCCGTGGTCGAGCGCGTCATGTTCCTGGGTGAATATCAGGACGCGACGGTGCGGCTGCGCCAGCACACCCTGCGCGTGCGCGTGCCGCCCTGGGTGGAGCTGCGCCCCGGGCAGCCGGTTTATCTCGAGGCGGCGCCGCAGCGTTGTTCGGCCATTCGTGCGGATTCGTGATCGGAGGAGGAAAACAGTGAAAAAGCTAATGGGGTTGTGGTTGGCAACGCTCGCCCTGGCATGCGGCAGCGCCGCGGCGCAGGACAAGCTCGCGGCCGCGAAGAAGGAAGGCAAGGTGGTGATCTACGGCTCGATGGAGTCGGGGATCATGGACGAGATCGAGAAGACCTTCACCGCGAAGTACGGCATCCCGATCGAGTACTTCCGCGCCTCGTCGAACAAGACGCTCGACCGGGTGCTGACCGAGAAGCGCGCCGGCCGCGTGCAGTCCGACGTGGTGATCACCAACCGCGGGCCGATGCTGCTGCTCAAGAAGGAGGGCGCCTTCGCGAAGTACGTCTCCCCCGAGGCCGCGAACTTCCCGGACGAGGTGAAGGACAAGGACGGCGTGCTCTCGCCGATCTACCGCATGGTGATCGTCGGCATCCTCTACAACACCAAGCTGGTAAAGCCCGAGGAGGCGCCGAAGTCGCTCGAGGATCTCAGCCAGCCGCGATGGGCGGGCAAATGGGTAATGCCCGACCCCTCGCGCCACTTCACCACCGGCGCCTGGCTCAAGAACTTCGACGCGCTCTACGGCAAAGACGCGATGGCGATGATCAAGAAGCTCGCCGCGGCGAAGCCGATCCTCGTCGAGTCCTTCATTCCCTCGGTGCAGAAGATCATCTCCGGCGAGGCGCAGGCCGGCATCACCTACCTCAAGTACGTGCACATCTTCGGCAAGGACGGCGCGCCGCTCGACTACGTGCGGCTGCCCAAGTACCTCGCCGACGGCCACCACGTCGGCATCCAGGCGCAGGCGCCGCACCCGAACGCGGCGCGGCTCTTCGAGGACTTCTTCATCTCGCCCCAAGGCATGAAGATCCTCGCCGCGCAGGGCGAGTTCGTCACCGCCAAGGGCCTCTATCCGCCGATCCAGGGCGCGCAGGAGATCAAGGCGATCCCGATGGACGAGATGGACCGCAAGGAATACAAGCAGTGGGCGGGCGAGATGCGCAAGATTTTCCTGCACTGATGCCCGTGGCCGCGCTCATCGTGGGGGTGGCGTTCCTCGCGCTCTTCCCCACGGTGATGCTCTTCTACGGCAGCTTCACCGACGGCGACCTCGGCGAGAAGGGCAGCCTCACCCTCGCCAACTACGCCACCGCGTACACCGACCCCGAGACCTATCGCCTGCTCGTCGACTCGTTCGTCTTCGCCGCCGGCGCCTCGGCGCTCTCGCTCGCGTTCGCGGTGACGCTCGCCTGGATCACGGTGCGCACGAACGCGCCGCTGCGGCGCGTGTTCGAGCTGACCGCGATCGTGCCGAACATTTTCCCGCCGGTGCTGATCGCGATCGCCTGGACGCTGCTCGCGAGCCCCACGGTGGGGCTCTTGAATGCCCTGTTCAAAGGGGCGATTCATCTGGACATCTACTCCATGCCCGGGTTGATGTTCGTGGAAGGGCTGATCCTCACGCCGCTCGCCTTTCTGATGGTCGCCGCGGCGCTGCGCGGCATGGATCCTTCCCTCGAGGAGTCGGCGCGCATGCTCGGCTCCTCGCAGCTTCGGATCCTGAGGCGCGTCACCCTGCCGCTGATGCGCCCGGCGATCCTCGCCGCGCTCACGCTCAACTTCGTGCGCGCCCTCGAGAGCTTCGATACGCCGGCGATCATCGCCCTGCCGGCGAGGATCGAGGTGTTCACCACCAAGATCTACCGCGAGGCGCTCTCCGCCTATCCGCCGGACTACAACCTCGCCGCCGCATACGGCGTGAGCCTGCTCGCCATCGCCCTCACCTTCGTCTACCTCTACCGGCGCTTCACCGCGCGCGTGGAGCGCTTCGCCACCGTGACCGGCAAGGGCTACCGGCCGAACCTCGTCGATCTCGGCCGCTGGCGCTGGCCGGCGGCGGGGCTCGCCGGCGCCATCCTTGCGATGATGGTGGTGCTGCCGGTAATCGTCCTCGCCTTCACCGCAGTGCTGCCCTACTACCAGGTGCCTACGCTCGCCGCCCTCAAGGGCGCGACGCTCAAGCACTTCGAATACATCTTCGAGAACGACCGGGTGTACCACGCGCTCGGCACCAGCCTCTTCCTCGCGGTGACCGGCGCGACCGTGGCGATGGCGCTCGCCGGGCTGATCGGCTACGTGACGGTGAAGACGAAGGCGCGCGGCCGGGGGTTGCTCGAAGGCCTTACCTTCCTGCCGTGGGCTTTTCCGAGCACCGCGCTCGCGATCGGCCTCCTCTGGGCGTATGTGCAGGTACCGCTGCCGATCTACGCGACGGTGTGGATCCTGCTCATCGCTTACGTGACGCGCTTCCTTCCCTACGGCCTGCGCTCGGTGACGAGCACCGTCGTGCAGGTGCACCAGGATCTCGAGGAGGCCTCGCGCGCTGCCGGCGCCGGGATGTGGACCACTTTCCGCCGCATCCTGCTGCCGCTCATGCGGCCTGGGCTGATCGCCGGCTGGATCCTGCTCGCCACGATCTTCATGCGCGAGTTCAGCCTCTCGCTCTTCCTCTACACGCCTTCCTCCGAGCCGGTCGGGCCGCTGCTCTACTTCATGTGGCTCGACGGCCTCACCGGCCCGCTCGCCGCGCTCGGGCTGCTGGTGAGCGTCGTCTCGACGATCCTCGTCGCCGTGGCGAGCCGCTACGCGCGAGTGACTGCCTGAGGCCCGGGCTTATCCCTTGAGCCCGCGCACGCCGGCGTAGAGCGCGAGCAGCTTCGGCAGGTCGGCATCGTAGTTGCCGCTCGGCTCGAACGGCGGGAGCAGTCGTATCGTGCGAGCCGCGCCGTCGAACACCACCGGCAGGATCGGCACGCGCGCCGCGACTGCGATGTGGTAGAAGCCGCTCTTCCAGGGCTTCGTGCTCGATCGTGTCCCTGCCGGTGTGATGCCGAGGAACACGCGGTCGGCGCTCTCGATCGCCTCGACCACCTGTGGCACCAGGCCCTGCGGCGCCGCCCGGTTGACCGGCATGCCGCCGCACCAGCGCATCAGCCCGCCGAGCCAGCGATTGGCGAAGAGCGTGTGCTTGGCGAGGAAGCGCACGCGGATGCCGATCGCGAACACGGCGAGGATGCCGACGACGAAGTCCCAGTTCGAGGTGTGCGGCGCGACGATCGCCACCAGCTTCGGCCGCGGCGGAAAGTCGCCCTCGATGCGCCATCCCGAGGCGCCGAGCAGCGCGCGCGCGACGGCGCTCGAGAACGCATTGCCGCGGCGCGGCAGGCATTCCGGCAGCGGCGGAACTCTCAAAACACCAGGCCGTAGCCGAACGGCAGGTGCAGCAGGGTGTCGAAGAGTCCCCAGAAGGCGCCCCACACGATCGCCGTGAAGACGATCGAGAAGAGCCAGCTCTCGCGCGCCTCGAGCTTGAGGTAGGCGAGGAGGAAGAGCGGCACGGCGACGAGGAAGCCGAACAGACCGATCGCGAGGAAGAAGCCGACGATCCAGCCCGCGGCGCGCAGGCTGCGCGGGCCGGCGAGCGAGCCGGGCACCTCCGCGGGCGGGCGCTGGAAGTCCTTGGTCGCGGCGAAGCGCGGGCCGGAGCGCCAGTTCAGGAACACCTCGATCGAGGCGAGGACGAAGACCGGGATCGAGATCACCAGCGGGAAGAGCGCGGTCTTGAGCGGCCAGCCGATGGCGCGGATCGCCGCATAGCCGGACACCGCCATGATGAGCAGGCCGAGGATCAGCCCCGAGCGGCTATGCATGGGCGTCCTTGCGCGCCAGGCGCCGCGCCCGCACGATCGGGTAGACGATGACGAACACCGCGAGCGCGAGGAGGACCAGCACGACCGGCCGCGCCAGCCAGGCCGCCTCGTAGCGCGCCACGGAGATGTAGAGGTAGTTCTCCGCCACCTTGCCGAGCACCAGGCCGAGCACGAACGGCGCGCGCGGCCAGCCCGCGTTCGCCATGAGGTAGCCGATGCCGCCGAAGACGAGCGTCACCAGGATGTCGGCATACTGGTTATTGGTGGTCCAGCTGCCGATGAAGACGAGCACCAGGATCACCGGGATCAGGCGATGCGCCGGGACGGAGGTGAGGCGCGCCAGCCGGTCGAGGAAGAGGAAGCACGCCACCACCGTGATCACGTTGGCGAGCACGATCGTCCAGACCATCGAGAAGGTGACGGTGAGGTGCGTGGTCAGCATGTCCGGCCCCGGCACCAGGCCGAGCAGGAAGAAGCCGCCGAGCAGGATCGCCATCGCCGTGCTGCCCGGCACGCCGAAGGCGATGGTCGGGATGAGCGAGCCGCCTTCCTTGGAGTTGCACGCGGCGCCCGGCCCGATCACGCCGCGCACGTCGCCGTTGCCGAAGCGCTTGCGCTCCTCGGCGGTGCGCGCGCTCTGCGCGGCGTGGCCGTAGGCGAGCCATTGCGCGACCGAACCGCCGAGCCCCGGCATGACGCCGATGAAGGTGCCGATCAGGCTGCAGCGCAGGGTGAGCCAGAAGTGGCGGAAGGTGTCTTTCACCCCTTCCAGCGCGCCTTTGGTGAGATTGCCGGCGGGCCGCTCGCCGGCAATCGAGGTGCCGCGCACCGCGAGGTCGATGATCTCGGGGAGGGCGAAGAGGCCGACCAGCACTGGCACGAGGTCGAGCCCCTGCCACAGGTACAGGGTGTCGAAGGTGTAGCGCGCGATGCCCGCCTGCGGGTCCTGGCCGACCATCGAAAGCAGCAGCCCCAGCCCGCCCGCCGTGAAGCCGCGTAGCATGCCGCGCGCGCCCTCGGCGGAGAGCGAGGCGATGAAGGCGAGGCCGACGATGGCGAGCATGAAGAGCTCCGGCGAGCCGAACGTCAGCACGAGCGGGCGCACGATCGGCACCGCCGCGGCGAGCGCGAACGCGCCGATCATCGCCCCCACCAGCGAGCTCGACAGCGCCGCGCCGAGTGCGCGTCCCGCCTCGCCCTTCTTCGCCATCGCATGCCCGTCCAGGATGATCGCAGCCGTGGTCGCCTCGCCGGGCACGCCGAAGAGGATCGAGGTGATGTCGCCGGTGGTCGCCACCACCGCGTGCATGCCGAGCAGGAAGGCGAAGGCCTCGATCGGCTGCATGCCGTAGATGAACGGCAGCATGAGCGCGAGCGTGGTCGCGCCGCCGAGGCCTGGCAGCAGGCCGACCCAGAAGCCGAGCACGATGCCGATCAGCATGAAGAGCAGCGGCTTCCAGGCGAGGACCTGGACGAGGCCGTCGAAGAGCGCTTCCAGCATCTAGGTGGCTATTCGCCGAACTTGAGGTTTAAGGCGGCGCTACTCGCCAAACTTGATGTATTTGCTGAACTCCGCGACCACGTCCTTCGGCTGCGAGAGCACCTCGTGCATCACCTTCAGCGCCTCGTCGCCGTCGACGAAGTTGAGCTCGGCCTTGCCCTTCTTCGCCTCGGCGACGCACGCCGGGTCGGCGATCGCGTCGGCGAACGCCTTGCGCAGCGTCTTGACGAGTTCGGGCGGCGTGTCGGGATGCATGACGTAGGGGCGGCCGACCACCTCGGGCGCGGAGCGCAGCGCCATGATCGCCTTGGCGCGCGGGTTGGGCGCGAGCGACTCGTCGACCGGCAGGTTCTCGATGCCGGGCTCGACTGCGCGCGAGCGCACCAGCGGATGCACCAGCTTGCGGTCGATGAACTGCTGGATCGAGGAGAGCGATCCGGCGCGCCCGTCGGCCTCCTTGCGCTCGACCGCGAGCATGATGTCGGAGCTGGACGAGTAGCCGCTGACGATCTTCAGGTTGAGGCCGACCAGATCCTTGAGGAGCAGCGGGAAGTCGTAGGTGTTGGCGCCGGGACCGGTCGCGCCGATGACCAGCGGCTTGTCGGCGGGAATCTTCTTCAGGTCCTCGATCGTCTTGTAGGGCAGGTCGTTGCGGATCGCGAGGATGGTCGACTCGCTCGCTGCAGAACCGATCCACGCGAACTTCGTCATGTCGTACTTCACGCCCTGCACGTGGGTGAGCTGCGCGATCGGCAGGTTGCGGTTGAAGGTGCCGATCGTCAGGCCGTCGGGCTTCGCCACCGCATAGACGTGGTTCGCGGCGATGATGCTGTTCGCGCCGGGCATGTTCTGCACGATGATGGTCGGCGAGCCCGGAATGTGCTTCGGCAGGTAGCGGGCAAGCAGGCGCGCGGTGCGGTCGTAGCCGCCCCCCGGCTTGTAGCCGACGACGATGGTGATGGTCTTGCCCGAGTAGTACTGGGCGAGCGCCGGCGTGGCTGCCCCCAGGCCCATGACGAGCGCGAGCGTGAGCAATCGTTTCATGTTTCCTCCTCCATCTAGTTATGGTGGTGACCGTGACCGTGGTCGTGGTCGTGCATCAGCTCCTTCGGCACCGCGCCGACGAGCTCCTTCGCGGACGGCGCCGCGGCGCCGACCCATTCCACGCCGCCGCGCTTCCGGGCGGCTTCGCGCAGATCGTCGAAAGTGAGCAGCTCCGGATTCTTCGCGACTTCCAGCCGTTGCGCCAGTGCCGCAAGCACCAGCTTCCGAACCTGCCGCCCGCTCCAGCCGCCGCATAGCTTGGCGACTTCCCGAACATGGTTCTCGTCGGCCGAGAGCGATTTCAAGGCCGGAAACTGCACCGCGAGCTCGGCCAGCGAGTCGTGCAGGATGCGCTCGATCGTTCCCGGGTCGGGCAGGGCGAAGTGCATGACCAGGTCGGCGCGCGACAGGAACGCCTCGTCGATCGCGTCGATGAAGTTGGTGGTGGTGACGAACAGCACGCGCGGCAGCTTCCTCGACACCTCGTCGATGCCGAGCATCACCGCGTCGGTGGCGCGGTGCACGTCGACCGGATTGGTCTCGAAGGAGGCGGCGCTGCGGCGCACCGCGAAGCTCTCCACCTCGTCGATCAGCACGACCGTGAACGGCCGCCGCGCGGCGATCTCCGGGATCGTGTCGGAGAGCAGCCGCATGATGTTCCGCTGGCTCTCGCCCAGCATGTCGCTCGGGAAGGCGTGCGGGTTCACCTCGACCAGCGTTGTTGCTCCCTCTTTCGCCAGCGCTGAAGAAGAAACTTGGGCTAAACCCCGGGCGAGCGTGGTCTTGCCGGTGCCCGGCGGGCCGGCGAGCACGACCAGGCCGTGCGGCAGTCCGGCGAGCTGCGCGAGCTTGCGCCCATGCTTGAGCGTGAGCAGCGCCTGGCCGAGCAGACGCTCCTTGACACCCGCAGGCACGATGATCGAGTCCCAGTCCTTGTCGTGGTGCTCGGCGGGGAGCACGTGCAAGGAGAGAACTCCGGGGGGCAGCGCCGGCGCGGCCATCAGCGGGTGGCCCGTCTCAATCAGCTCTCCGGCCGCTTGTCGTCGGGCCACTCGATCTGCGAGATCTCCTTCATGCTGAGCAGGGTGTCCTCG
>DASQYN010000367.1:0-6115 GCA_035639215.1 Burkholderiales bacterium | reverse complement strand
CCTGCGCGGTCACCTCGTGCAGGCCCCGCCCGCGCGTCGCGACGGTGAACGGCTCAACCATCCGCCCTGGCTTCGAGGGCGGCCACCGCCGGAAGCGTCTTGCCCTCGAGAAACTCGAGGAAGGCGCCGCCCGCAGTCGAGATGTAGTCGATGTCGGAGGCGATGCCGAACTTGTTGATCGCCGCGACGGTGTCGCCGCCGCCCGCGATCGAGTAGGCCTTCGAGCGGGCGATCGCCCGGGCGATCGCCTCGGTGCCGGCGGCGAAGGGCGCCTTCTCGAAAACGCCCACCGGGCCGTTCCACACCACCGTACCGGCGCGCGCGATCTGCGCGGCATACGCTTCGGCGGTCTGCGGGCCGATGTCGAGGATCATCTCGTCCCTGCCGACCTGGTCCACCGCCTTGGTCGTTCCGCGACTGCTCTCGATCGATGGCGCCACGACGACGTCGGTGGGAAGCGGTACCTTCGTTCCGGCGGCGATCTTCTTCGCCTCGCCCGCCAGATCGGCCTCGGCGAGCGACTTGCCGATCGGTTTTCCCATGGCCAGGAGGAACGTATTGGCGATGCCGCCGCCGACGATCAGGCTGTCGACCTTCTTCGCCAGCGCGTCGAGGATGGTGAGCTTGGTCGACACCTTGGAGCCGGCGACGATGGCGACGAGCGGCCGCGCCGGATCGGCGAGCGCCTTGGTGAGCGCATCGAGCTCCGCCGCCATCAAGGGACCCGCGCAGGCCACCTTGGCGAAGCGCGCCACCCCGTGCGTTGTCGCCTCCGCCCGGTGCGCGGTGCCGAAGGCGTCGTTCACGTAGACGTCGCACAGCACGGCGATCTTCTTCGCCAGCGCTGGGTCGTCCTTTTTTTCGCCCTTGTTCACCCGGCAGTTCTCGAGCATGACGACCTGGCCGGGCTTCACGTCGACGCCGCCGACCCAGTCCCTGATCAGCGGAACCTCTTTGCCCAGGAGCTGACCCAGGTGCGCTGCTACTGGAGCCAGCGAATCCTCCGGCTTCAGCTCGCCTTCGGTCGGCCGGCCCAGGTGCGACGTGACCATGACGGCCGCGCCGCGATCCCGTGCGTCGCGGATGCCGGGCAGGGACGCCCGGATGCGCGTGTCGTCGGTGATGCGGCCGTCCTCGATCGGCACGTTCAGATCCGCGCGGATGAAAACGCGCTTGCCGCGCACGTCCACGCCGGACAGGCGCTTGAAATTCATCGAAATGCTACTTCGCGTGCGCGACTTCGGCGCCGACCTCGGCGAAGGCGACTGCCACGTCCAGCATCCGGTTCGAGAAGCCCCACTCGTTGTCGTACCAGGAGGAGACCTTTACGAGGGTGCCTTCGGAGACACGGGTCAGGGTCGAGTCGAAGATCGAGCTCGCCGGGTCGTGGTTGAAGTCCGACGACACCAGCAGCTCGCTCGAGTACTCGAGGATGCCCTTCAGGTCGGACTCGGCCGACTGCTTCACCGCCTTGTTCACCTCGTCCACGCTGGTCGGACGCTTGGCGACGAAGGTGAAGTCGACGATCGACACGTTGATGGTCGGCACGCGGATGGAATAGCCGTCGAGCTTGCCGTTGAGATGCGGCAGCACCAGGCCGACAGCGGCCGCCGCCCCGGTCTTGGTCGGGATCATGTTGTGCACCGCCGAGCGCGCGCGGCGCAGATCCTTGTGGAAGACGTCGGTGAGGACCTGGTCGTTGGTGAACGAATGGATGGTGTTCATCAGCCCGTTCACCACGCCGATGCGGTCGTCGATCGCCTTGACGAGCGGCGCCAGGCAGTTGGTGGTGCAGGAGGCGTTGGAGATCACCGTGTCGGAGGGCTTCAGGGTCTTGTGGTTGACGCCATAGACCACCGTGCGGTCGACGTCCTTGTCGCCGGGCGCCGAGATGATGACCTTCTTCGCCCCCGCCTGGAGGTGCGCCCCCGCCTTGGCCTTGCTCGTGAAAAGGCCGGTGCACTCCATTACGACGTCGACGCCGAGGCTCTTCCAGGGCAGCTTGGCCGGGTCCCGCTCGGCGACGACGCGGATGCGGTCCTTGCCGACGACGATGCTGTCGCCATCCACGCTCACCTTCTGCGGGAAGCGCCCGTGCGCCGTGTCGTATTGCAGGAGGTGCGCGTTAGTGTGCGCATCGCCCAGGTCGTTAATCGCGACAAATTGCAGATCGTGCCTCTTGCCGCTTTCGTAATGGGCACGCAGGACCATGCGGCCGATGCGCCCGAACCCGTTGATCGCAACCTTGATGGTCATTTAACGACTCTCCTAACGGCTTCGGCCACCCCTTGGGGCGTCACGCCGAAGAACTTGAAAAGGTCTGCCGCGGGCGCCGATTCACCGTAGCGGTCGATCCCGACCACCGCGCCCTCGAGGCCGACATACTTGCGCCAATAGTCGCTCACCCCGGCCTCGACGGCCACCCTGGGCAGCTCACCCAGCACACTCCGTCTGTACTCCTGCGGCTGCCGATCGAACACGCTGGTCGAGGGCATGGAGACGACGCGCACAGGGATGCCTTCTCCCGCAAGCAGTTTTTGCGCCTCCAATGCCGTAGGGACTTCGGAGCCGGTGGCGATCAGCGTCGCGCGGGCGCCGGCCGCCTCGGCTACGACATAGCCTCCGCGCTCCGCTCCTTGCAAGGTTTCTCTCTTGACGAAAGCCACGTTCTGGCGGCTTAGCAGCAGCGCCGTCGGGCCGTCCTTGCGCTCGATCGCTGCCGTCCAGGCGGCTGCGGTCTCCACCGTATCGGCCGGACGCCAGACATCCATATTCGGAATCAGGCGCAGCGTTGCAGCGTGCTCGATCGGCTGGTGCGTCGGCCCGTCCTCGCCCAGGCCGATCGAATCGTGGGTGAAGACGTACACCACCCGGATCTTCATGAGCGCCGCCATGCGCAGCGCATTGCGCGCGTAATCGGAGAAGACGAGGAAGGTGCCGCCGTAGGGAATGAAGCCGCCGTGCAGCGAGATGCCATTCATCATGGCGCACATGCCGAACTCGCGCACGCCATAGAAAATGTGGTTGGCCACTCCGGCGATGCCGGGAACGAGGGCTTTGGACGCCTTGACCATGGTCAGGTTCGAGCCGGTGAGATCCGCCGAGCCGCCGACCAGCTCGGGCAGCGCGGGCTTCAGCACCTCGAGCGTGTTCTGGGACGCCTTGCGGGTCGCAATCGTCTCGGCCTTCTGGTTGAAGTCTTCGGCGATGCGCCTCGCCATGGCCTCGAACCCCTCCGGGAGAGATCCGGAAACGCGCCGCTTGAACTCGACGGCCTCGGCCGGGAACTGCTTCTCGTAGGAGGCGAAGAGGCGGTTCCACCGCCGCTCGGCGCGCTTGCCGGCATCGCGTGCGTCCCAGCCCTCGCGCACCGCCTGTGGGATCTCGAACGGCGGGTGGTTCCAGCCGATCGCGGCGCGGGTGGCCGCGACCTCCTCGGCGCCGAGCGGCGCGCCGTGGGCGGCGCCGGTGTTGGCCTTCTTCGGGGCGCCCTTGGCGATGACGGTCTTGCAGCAGATCAGCGTCGGGCGCTTCTTTTCCCGCCTCGCTTTGCGGATCGCCCGGTCGACTGCCTCGACATCGTGGCCATCGACGTTCGGGATGACGTGCCAGCCGTAAGCCGCGAAGCGCTTCGGCACGTCGTCGGTGTACCAGTGCGAGAGCTGGCCCTTTTCCGAGTCGATGGAGATGCCGTTGTCGTCGTAGAAGGCGATCAGCCTGCCGAGGCCGATCGTCCCGGCGAACGAGCCCGCCTCGTGCGAGATGCCCTCCATCATGCAGCCGTCGCCCATGAATACATAGGTGTAGTGGTCGACGATGTCGAAGCCGGGACGGTTGAACTGCGCGGCGAGCAGATCGGCGGCGAGCGCCATGCCGACGGCGTTGGCGAAACCCTGGCCGAGCGGCCCGGTGGTCGTCTCGACCCCGGGCGCGTAGCCGTATTCCGGATGGCCCGGCGTTTTGGAGTGCAGCTGCCGGAAGCGCCGCAGCTCCTCGATCGGCAGGTCGTAGCCGGTGAGGTGGAGCAGGCTGTAGAGCAGCATCGAGCCATGGCCGTTCGAGAGCACGAAGCGGTCGCGGCCGGCCCAGCACGGGTTGCCGGGGTTATGGCGCAGATGGCGCTTCCAGAGCGCCACGGCGATCTCCGCCATGCCCATCGGCATCCCCGGATGGCCGGAGTTCGCCGCCTGCACCGCGTCCATCGCCAGCGCCCGAATCGAGTTGGCGAGCTCGGCGTCGGACGCCTTGGCGGTGACGGCGGATTCCATCGGGAGGCGCAAATTATACTCAGCGACATGCGCCAGCTCCCCTTCTCCAGCCCGCTCGATTACGAGCATCGCGTCACCTGCGAGTCGCCCGGCGAAGCGCACTGGTTCGTCTTCCGCGGCGACCAGCTGCTGGTCGAGCTCGGGCCGCTGACGCAGCCGAGCGACGACCTGCGGGTGCGGGCACGGCCGGCCTGGGCCAGGTTGCCGTTGCAGAAAAACCACAACTGGCTGGAACCACGGGCCCTGCGGACCCTATATCTAGGGCGTCTCGCCGGAAGCGACTGCTGGGCGGCGGAGCTGCCCAGGGAGGCGGAGGCGCCGGCCGGCATGTCGTTCGAAGGGCTGCGCACGCTCTTCTCGGTGCTCGACGACGCCCACTTCGCGCTCGCCGGCCGGGCGCTGCAGCTCGTCGACTGGGACCGCACGCACCAGTTCTGCGGGCGTTGCGGCGCGCCGACCGTGGCGAAGCCCGACGAGCGGGTGCGCGTCTGTCCCGCCTGCAAGCTCTCCGCCTACCCGCGCGTCGCGCCCGCCATCATGGCGCTCGTTCATAGGAGAAACGAGGGCAAGGACGAGCTGCTGCTCGCGCGCGGGCCGCACTTTCCGCCCGGCATGTTCAGCGCGCTCGCTGGCTTCGTCGAGCCCGGCGAGTCGCTCGAGCAGTGCGTGGCGCGCGAAGTCGGCGAGGAAGTCGGCGTGCGCGTGAAGAGCCTGCGCTATTTCGCGAGCCAGCCGTGGCCGTTTCCCCATTCGCTCATGATCGCGTTCGTGTGCGAGTGGCTCGATGGAGAACTGCGGCGGCAAGACGCGGAAATCGAGGACGCAAACTGGTTCGAAGTATTGCAATTGCCGAAACTTCCAAGCAGAATCTCGATCGCTCGAAGATTGATCGATTCGCTTTGTCAAGAGCTAAGAGAGAAATCGGAGGGCAAAACGTGAAGCCCAGGAGGTTTTGCACGAATTGAGCGCGACTGAAGAGCGCTGTTTGCGCCGCAAGGCGCGGATGGAAGGCGAGGCTGCTGACGCGGGCTTCGCCTTCGCGTTTTGGAGGGTGACGAAATGAACGGCCTGCATCTCATCGGTGACCTCACCGGCTGCCGCTGCGATCCGCAGCTCCTTCTGGACGGCGAGCGCTTCCGCGCGAAATGCCTCGAGATGGTGGCCGCGGCCGGTCTCACCACCATGGACGCGACCTTCCACCAGTTCGAGGGCTCCGGCTTCACCGGCACGGTAGTCCTCGCCGAGTCGCACCTTGCGATCCATACCTGGCCCGAGCGCCAGGGGCTGACGCTCGACGTCTACGTCTGCAACTACAGCGCCGACAACTCCGCCAAGGCGCGGAAGCTGTTCGACCAGCTCGTCGGCTACTTCCAGCCCGGCGAGGTGGCGAGGCACGAGGTCGAGCGCGGCGAGCACCTGCTCACCGAGCCGCTCAACGACTCGACCGGCTTCTACATCCGGGCAAAGCGCCAGCTCGGCGACTGGCAGACCCGCTTCCAGAAGCTGCAGATCTACGAGACGCCGCACTACGGGAAGATCTTCCGCCTCGACGGGTTCAACATGACCTCCGAGAAGGAGGAGTTCGTCTACCACGAGAACCTCGTCCACCCCGCGCTCACCGCCCACCTGGCGCCGAAAAAGGCGCTGATCATCGGCGGCGGCGACGGCGGCTCCTCGGAGGAGGCGCTCAAGCACCCGTCGCTGGAGTGCGTCACCATGGTGGAGATCGACGCCGACGTGATCAAGGTCGCCAAGGAGCACTTCCAGGCGGTCCACAACGGCGTCTTCGACAATCCCAAGCTCAGGGTGCTGGTCGACGACGGGATGAAGTTCGTGCGCGAGACGCA
>DASQYN010000366.1:0-11834 GCA_035639215.1 Burkholderiales bacterium | reverse complement strand
AGTCGATGCTGGCCACGTCGATGCCTGCGTCTTTCACCGCGTTGCGCATGGCGCGGAACGCGCCATCGCCGTCTTCCGGGGGCGCCGTCATGTGATGCGCGTCCGCCGAGACGCCGTAGCCGACGAGCTCGCAATAGATCCTTGCGCCGCGCGCCTTGGCATGCTCGTATTCCTCGAGCACCATCGCCCCGGCGCCCTCGCCGAGCACAAAGCCGTCGCGCTCCTTGTCCCACGGCCGGCTGGCGGTGGCCGGATCGTCATTGCGGGTCGAGAGCGCGCGCGCCGCGGCGAAGCCGCCTATGGCGAGCTCACTCACGACCGCTTCGGCGCCGCCGGCGATCATCACGTCCGCATCGCCATAGCGAATCGACTTCGCCGCCTCGCCGATGCAATGGGTCGAGGTCGTGCAGGCGGTCACCATCGCGAGGTTCGGCCCCTTTGCGCCGAGCTCGATGGAGAGCAGCCCGGCGATCATGTTGATGATCGTGCCGGGGATGAAGAAAGGCGAGATGCGGCGCGGGCCGTTCTTGTCCAGCTCGTCCTTCATCGCCTCGATGAGCGGCAGGCCGCCGATGCCGGAGCCAAAGTTCACGCCGACACGCTCCGCGTTTTCCGGCGTTACCTGAAGGCTGCTATCGCGCCAGGCCTGCAGCCCTGCCGCCATCCCGTAGTGGATGAAGAGGTCCATGCGCCGGGCTTCCTTCGGCGACATGTACGGAGCGATGTCGAAGCCCTTCACCTCGCCGGCGATCTGGCAGGCGAGACGCGAGGGATCGAAGCGCGTGATGCGCGTGATTCCCGGCTTGCCCGCAAGGCAGCTCTGCCAAGCCTCGGCAACCGTGTTGCCGATCGGACTGACGATGCCCAGCCCGGTGACGACGACTCTGCGCCGGCTCACTTACGTGCTTCTCGCTTACGACTTGGCGTGCGCCTTGATGTAGTCGATGGCCTGCTGCACGGTGGTGATCTTTTCCGCCTCCTCGTCGGGAATCTCGGTCTCGAACTCCTCTTCGAGCGCCATGACCAGCTCCACGGTGTCGAGCGAGTCGGCGCCGAGGTCATCGACGAAAGACGACTCGTTCTTGATCTCGGCTTCGTTCACGCCGAGCTGCTCGGCGATGATCTTCTTGACCGCTTGCTCGATGTTCTCCATCGCTGCTCCTTCCCTGAAAAGGGGGCGTATTTTACGACATGTACATGCCGCCGTTGACGTGCAGAACCGTGCCGGTGACGTAGCTCGCGCCGGGTGATACGAGGTAGCCGACGGCGGCGGCCACGTCGGCCGCCGCGCCGAGCCGGCCGAGCGGGATCTGCGCCAGCAGCGCGTTTCTCTGCTCGTCCGAAAGCGCGCGGGTCATGTCCGTGTCGATGAACCCCGGCGCGACGCAATTGACGGTGATGTTGCGGCTGCCGAGCTCGCGCGCGAGCGACTTCGTCATGCCGACCACGCCGGCTTTCGCGGCGGCGTAGTTCGCCTGACCGGGGTTACCCGCCGCGCCGACGACCGAGGTGATGTTGACGATGCGCCCCCAGCGCGCCTTCATCATGCCGCGCATCACCGCCCGCGAGAGGCGGAACACCGCGCGCAGGTTCGTGTCCAGCACTTCGTCCCAGTCGGCGTCCTTCATGCGCAGCGCGAGGTTGTCGCGCGTGACGCCGGCGTTGTTGACGAGGATCGCGATATCGCCGAGCTCCTTCTGTATCGCTTCCACCAGCGCGTCGCATTGCGCCGCGTTCTTCACGTCCAGCACGCGCCCGACGCCGGGAACCTTGGCGACGCCCGGTTCGCTCGTCGCAGTGCCGACCACCTTCGCGCCAAGGCGCCCGAGCTCCGTGGCGATCGCATGGCCGATGCCGCGCGAGGCGCCGGTGACGAGAGCGACTTTTCCTTCGAGCATGTTCATCCTTTGACTGTTGCGAGCGCCTGCTCGAGGGCCGCGCGGTCGGAAAGCGTGAACGACTGCAGTTGCGGGGCGATGCGTTTCGTCATGCCGGCGAGGACCTTTCCCGGGCCGCATTCGACGACGTGGCTCGCGCCCATCGCCGCCATGGCGTGGATCGTTTCCACCCAGCGCACCGGCGAGGCCGCCTGGCGCACCAGGGCATCGCGGATGCGCGCCGGCTCGCTTTCCACCTTGACGTCGACGTTGTTCAGCACGGCGCACTGCGGCGCGGCGACCGTCACCTTCGCCAGGTACTGCCTCAGCCGCTCGGCGGCCGGGCGCATCAGCGTCGAATGAAACGGCGCGCTCACCGGCAGCGCCATGGCGCGCTTCGCGCCGCGGGCCTTGCACTTCTCGATGGCGCGCTCCACCGCCGCCTTCTCGCCGGCGATGACCACTTGGCCGGGGGCATTGAAGTTGACGGCCTGCACCTCGCCCTCCGCCTCGGCGCAGGCGGCCTTCGCCGCTTCGTCGTCGAGGCCGAGGATGGCCGCCATCGCACCCTGCCCCGCCGGCACAGCCTCCTGCATCGCCTGCGCACGAAAGCGAACCAGCGGTAGGCAATCATCGAACGCGAGCGCGCCGGCCGCGGTGAGCGCCGTGTATTCGCCGAGCGAATGACCGGCGACGATAGCGGGCGCCGGGCCGCCGAGCGCTCGCCAGGCGCGATAGACGGCATAGCCGGCCGTCACCATCGCCGGCTGCGTGTTGACCGTCAGGTTCAGCTGCTCGCCAGGGCCTTCGTCCAGCAAGCGGAGGAACTCTGCACCCAGGACTCCGGCCGCGCCGTTGCGGACGGCGTCCAGCTCGGGCAACCCGTCATAGGCGCGCAACATGCCGACCGACTGCGAGCCCTGCCCGGGAAAGATCATCGCCAGCTTCATCGTCCGAGTCTCATAAGGTGAGCAGCGAAGACCCCCAGGTGAAACCGCCGCCCACCCCCTGCAGCATGAGGCGCTGACCGGGCCGGATGCGGCCGGCACGCACGTACTCGTCGAGCGCGAGCGGCACCGAGGCGGCCGAGGTGTTGCCGTGGTGATCGACCGTCACGACCAGCTTTTCCCGGGGCAGGTCTAGCTTGCGCGCCACGGCCTCCAGGATTCGCACGTTCGCCTGGTGCGGGATCAGCCAGTCGAGCTCGGCGAGCGCCATGCCGGCCTTCGCCGCCGTCTCGCGCGCCGATTCCTCCAGCACGCGGACCGCGAACTTGAACACTGCTTGGCCGTCCATCTGCAGGAAGGGTGAGCCGGCGATGCCGCCGCGGGATACGTTGCCCGGCACCGAGAGCATGCCGGCATGGCTGCCGTCGGCCCGCAGCACGCTCGCATGAATTCCGGGTTTCTCGGCAGCCGCGAGAACGACGGCGCCAGCGCCGTCGCCGAACAGCACGCAAGTCCCGCGGTCGTTCCAGTCGAGGATGCGCGAGAACACCTCCGCCCCGACCACCAGCGCCTTCTTGGCGTCGCCGCTGCGCAGGAAGCTGTCCGCCGTCGCGAGGCCGTAGACGAAGCCACTGCACACCGCCTGGACGTCGAAGGCGGCGGCTCCCTTCACACCGAGCTTTGCCTGAAGCAGGCAGGCGGTGCTCGGGAACACATAGTCCGGCGTCGAGGTCGCGACGATGATGAGATCCAGATCGCCAGCGGCGACACCGGCCGCGCGCAGCGCATGGCGTGCCGCCTCGAGGGCGAGATCGCTCGAGGTCTGCGACTCCTCGGCGATGTGGCGGCAGCGGATGCCGGTGCGCTCGCGGATCCAGGCGTCGCTCGTATCGAGCCGCTTGGCGAAGTCGTCGTTGGTCATCACCCGCGCCGGCAAGTGGCTGCCCGTGCCGACGATGCGCGAAAAGATCATGTCAGCGCCCCGACTTGCGTCACCCGCTGGGCGATGCGCTGCGGCACCTCATTGCGCACCTCCTCGAGGGCGCGCTCGAGCGCCTGCCCGAAGGCGAAGACGCCGGCCGAGCCGTGGCTCTTGATGACGATGCCTTTCAGGCCGAGCAGGCTCGCGCCGTTGTACTTGCTCGGGTCCATGCGCTCGCGCAGCGCATTGCGTACCGGCTTGGCGAGCGCCGCGACCAGCATGCGCCAGGGATTGCGCGTGAATTCCTGGCGCAGGAAGCCGACGATCATCTGCGCCACGCCTTCGGAAGCCTTGAGCAGCACGTTGCCTACGAATCCGTCGCAAACCACCACGTCGGTCGTTCCCTTGTAGATATCGTCGCCCTCGACATTGCCGTGGAAGTTGAGCCCGCTCGCGCGCAGCAGCTCGGCGGCGCGCTTCACCGTCTCGTTGCCCTTGATGTCCTCGACGCCGATGTTCAGCAGCCCGACGCTCGGGCGCTCCTTGTGGTCCACGGCCGCGACGAGCATCGCCCCCATGACGCCGAACTGCATCAGCTGCTCCGGGGTGCAGTCGACGTTGGCGCCGAGATCCAGCACGTAGGTATAGCCGCCCTTCATGTTCGGCAGCACAGTCGCGATCGCCGGCCGATCGATGCCGGGGATGGTTTTCAGCACAAAGCGAGACACCGCCATCAGCGCACCCGTGTTCCCGGCGCTCACACAGGCGTGCGCTTGTCCGCTCTTCACCAGGTTCACGGCAACGCGCATCGACGAGTCCTTCTTGTAGCGCAGCGCTTGCGCCGGCGGCTCGTCCATCTCCACGACCTCGCTCGCCGGGTGCACGCGCAGGCGGGCCTCGGGCTGGGCGCCCCGCGCGGCGAGCTCGCGAGCGAGCGCTTGCGGCCGGCCGACGAGCACGATGCCGACGTCGGGCCAGCGCGCCTGAAACTCGAGCGCGGCCGGCACCGTCACATGGGGGCCGTGGTCTCCGCCCATGCAGTCCACGGCTACCGTGATCAGCGGGGCTACTCGCCTTTGGTCTTGAGGACCTTCTTGCCCCGGTAGAACCCCGTCGGGCTGACGTGGTGCCGCAGGTGCGTCTCGCCGGTCGTCGGCTCCACGGCGAGGGCCGGGTTGCTCAGATGGTCGTGCGAACGGTGCATGCCGCGGCGCGACGGGGACTTCTTGTTCTGCTGGACTGCCATGGTGATGCTCCTCTCTTTCTCAATGCTTCAATTTGTCGCGCAAATCCGCGAACGGACGCGTCGTCGCGGCTTCGCCAATCCGCGCTTCCGCCGCGCAGTGCTGGTGACGCGGCGCATACGGCAGCGCGAGGATCAGTTCGTCCTCGACAAGCTCGGCCACGGCCATGCCCTTGCCGGCGAGCACTCGGTCGGGCGACTCCACGTCCGCGGGCTCGGCGTCGATCTCGCCCTGCGTCGCCGCGAGCACGAGCAGCTCGTCGGCTTGCACGTCGAACGCGAGTGGCGCGAGACAGCGCTGACAGCGAAGCTGCAGCATGCCGCGCACGCGCAGCCGCAGGCTCGGACGCCCGTGTTCGTCGCGCACTCCCTCCAACTCGTAGGCGACTTCGCCTGCGTCCGACGCGAGCACGTCGCGCAGGCGCTCGAAGCCGCTTAACGGCAGGACCCCTTGCTGCGTCGCTCCGGCCGAAGCGAACTCGAAGCCGTCGATCACCGGCTGGTGCGACATAAAGGCGCGGATGATATCATTGTGGAAAATCTGCGTCAAAACAAGATGATGGCTCAGACCCGGCGGCTCGTGCTGGCCTCGACCTCGCCTTACCGGAAGGCGCTGCTCGAGCGGTTCGGACTCGCCTTCGAAGTGGCTGCGCCGCACGTCGACGAGCGTGCGTTGCGCGGCGAATCGCCGCGCGATACCGCGCTGCGCCTGTCGGGGCTGAAGGCGCAGGCGGTCCGCAGCGGCCATCGCGATGCCCTGATCATCGGCTCCGACCAGGTGGCGACCAGCGAAGGTCGCACGCTCGGCAAGCCAGGCGATCACGCGACGGCGGTCCGCCAGCTGCGCGCGCTATCGGGAAAGACCGCCGACTTCCACACCGCGGTGACGCTCCTCGACGCGGCGAACAGCCAGAGCCAGAGCCGGGTCGTTGCCTGCCGCGTGCGCTTCCGCGCGCTCGACGACGCGCGGATCGAAAGCTATCTTCGGCGCGAGCAGCCCTACGATTGCGCGGGCAGCGCCAGGATCGAGGGCCTGGGCATCGTGCTCGTCGCCGGCGTGGAAACCGAAGATCCGACCTCGCTCATAGGCTTGCCGCTCATCGCGCTGACCGAAATGCTCGAGCGGGCAGGCCTTCCCATCGTTTGATCCTCTACGCGATCCCGACTCCGCTCGGCGGCGCGCCGAGCCAAGTGCTGCCGGAACCGGTGCTGCGCCAGGTTCGCAGCCTGCGCGACTGGGTGGCGGAGAACGCCAAGTCGGCGCGCGCATTCCTGTCCGCCGCGGGCGCGAAGCCGCGCGAAGTCTCGATCGTCGAGCTGAACGAGCACAGCGCCGCCGACGAAATCCCGAAGCTGCTGCAGCCGCTGCGCGAGGGTCGAGATCTCGGTCTCGTCTCGGAAGCCGGCTGCCCGGCGATCGCCGATCCCGGCGCGGCGCTCGTCGAGGCGGCGCACCGCGAAGGATTCCGCGTCGTGCCGCTCGTCGGGCCGTCGTCCATCGCGCTCGCCTTGATGGCGTCCGGACTCGAGGGTCAGCGCTTCGCGTTCTGCGGCTACCTGCCGCGCGAGGCAGCCGAGCGCAGGAGAAGAATTCGCGAGCTGGAGGCGCGCTCCAAGCAGGAACGGGAAACGGAGATTTTCATCGAGACCCCGTACCGCAACGACGCGCTGTTCTCGGCCATCATGGAAACGTGCGCGACGCACACCCGGCTGTGCGTCGCCGCCGACCTTACGCTCGACTCGGAGTCCGTGCGGACGAGAACGGTCGCCGAGTGGCGCCGCGCGCCGCCGGCGGTCGGGCGGCGGGCGGCGGTGTTCCTGCTCCTAGCGAAGTAGCGACGAACCGCGCAGCGCCGTTTCGGCGAGCGTCGAAGCCATCGCCGCGCCGAAACGCTTGGCGACCCGCTCGGCGATGCCTTCCTTCTGCGTGTAGTCGACGATGTCCTCGGCCTTGATGACATCGCGCGCCACCGATTCGAGCGTGCCGTACCCGTCGGCGAGGCCCAGCTCGACGCTCTTGTCGCCGGTCCAGAAGAGGCCGCTGAACATGTCCGGCGTCTCCTTCAGCCGCTTGCCGCGTCCTTCGCGAACCACGGCGATGAACTGCTGGTGGACGTCGTCGATGAGCTTTTGCGCGTAAGCCTTGTCCTTTTCCGAGAGCGGCGAGAACGGATCGAGCATGCCCTTGTTCTCGCCCGCGGTGATGAGGCGGCGGTCGATTCCCAGCTTGTCCATCAGCCCGGTGAAGCCGAAGCCGTTCATCAGCACGCCGATCGAGCCGACGATGCTCGACTTCGTGACATAGATCTTGTCGGCGCCCGCGGCGACGAAGTAGCCGCCCGAGGCGCAGATGTCCTCCACCACGGCGTAGAGCGGGATCTCGGGATACTTCCTGCGCAGCCGGCGCATCTCGTCATAGATGGTCTGCGCCTGCACCGGGCTGCCGCCCGGCGAGTTGATGCGCAGGATGACGCCCTGGGTGTTCTTGTCCTTGAACGCGGCCTGCAGCGAAGCGTTGATCTTCTCGGCGCTCGCGTCGTTGCCCGGTGCGATGATGCCCTCGAGATCCACCATCGCGGTGTGCTTCTTGCCGCCGCCGACGCCGGCGCCCTCCCAGTCGACCAGGGCGGCGAGCAGGAAGGTCAGGTAAACGAAGAAGAGCAGCTTGAAGAAGATGCCCCAGCGCCTGGCGCGCCGTTGCTCGACGAGCGCCGCATTAGCGAGCCGGGCGATGAGGTCGCGCTCCCAGCGCCCGTCACCGCCGTCGGACGGCTGCGCCGGCTCGCCGTCACTCCTCTTCGAACCCCTGAAAGTAAACCATCCCATCGCGTTCCTCTATCTTCAGTTTGACGAGCCTGCCGCGGAGGCAGGGCCCCTCGATGCAGCGGCCGCTCGCCGCCTCGTAAACCGCGCCGTGCGTGCCGCACACGAGATCGCGCCCCGCGGAATCGAAAAATACTCCTTCCTGCCAGTCGAGTTCCATCGCCACGTGCGCGCAGCGGTTGAGATAGCCGTGGGCGCGGCCTCGGTAGCGGATGGCGAACGCGGGGGCCGGCGCGCCGAAGTACTCGACCTCGAAGCGCACGCCGCGACCGGAATCGACGAGCTCGCGCGAGGCACAGATCAGCCGTTCCGCGTCAGCCATTCGCGCAATTCTTCGACGCTCGACACGCACTGCAGCGGACGGCAGGCGAGCAGTTCCTGCCGGGGGTGCGCACCGTAGCTCACCGCCACGGCATCGACCCCGGCGGCTGCCGCCATCCGCATGTCGTGCGAGGTGTCGCCGATCATGACCACCTGCTGCGGGCTGAAGTGGAGCGCCTCCATGAGCTCGAGCAGCATTGCCGGATGCGGCTTGGGCGAGGTTTCGTCGGCGCAGCGCGAAGCGCGAAAGTGCCGCTCCAGGCCGGTCGCCTTGAGCGCCCGGTCGAGGCCGCGCCGGCTTTTCCCCGTTGCGATGGCGAGCGTGCGCTCCTCCTGCAGCGATCCGACGAGCAGCGGCATGCCGGGAAACGGCTGCATGGCGTCTTCGCGGGCGCGAAAATGCCGACGGTAGGCATCGACGAACTCGGGATAGCGCGGCGCCGGCAGCCCGGGCGCGACGATGCGCATGGCGTCGTGCAGCCCGAGCCCGATGACATGGCTCGCCCGCTCCCGCTCGGGAATCGGCAGCCCGAGCTCCCGGCTCGCCTCCTGCATGCATTCGACGATCGCCGAATGGGAATCGATCAGGGTGCCGTCCCAGTCGAAGACGACGAGCCGATATTTCACAGGCGTCTGGCGAACTCGGCCATCTCGCGCGGCAGTGGCGCCTCGAGGCGCAGGCGCTCGCCGGTGAGCGGATGGCGCAAAGCAAGCCGGCGGGCGTGCAGGAAGAGCCGCCTCACGCCCTGCTTCGCCAAAGCGCGATTGAGGTCGAAATCGCCGTATTTGTCGTCCCCGAGCAGCGGATGCCCGGCGTGCGACAGGTGTACGCGGATCTGATGCGTCCGCCCGGTCAGAAGCTGCACCTCGAGCAGGCTGGCGTCGCGGCCCGCCCTTACGACCTTGACCTTGGTCAGAGCCGCCCTGCCGCCTTCGGCGACGCTGACCCGCCGCTCGCCGGCGGCGCCGACATGCTTGTGCAGGGGCTCCCGGATCTCGAAGACGGGCTGGCCTGGCGCGCCTTTTACGATGGCGGCGTAGGTTTTCTCGACCTCGCCCTCACGCAGCATGCGATGCAGCTCGAGGAGCGCGCTGCGCTTTTTGGCGACGATCAACAATCCGGAGGTGTCGCGGTCGAGCCGGTGGGCGAGCTCTAGAACCTTCGCCTGCGGGCGGGCCGCGCGCAGCGATTCGATCACGCCAAAGCTCACGCCGCTCCCTCCGTGGACGGCCACCCCCGAGGGCTTGTCGACCACCAGCAGCGCCGGGTCTTCGTAGACGACGGGAAATTCGGCCGGTCTGGCGGGCTTTGGGCTTTCCGCGGTCCGCAGCGGCGGAAGCCGCACCCGATCGCCGGGCTGGAGCCGGTATTCCGGGCCAACGCGACCGCTGTTGACCCGAACCTCGCCGCTCCTCAATACGCGGTAGACGTGGCTCTTCGGAACGCCCTTCAGCCGGCGCAGGAGGAAATTATCAATGCGCTGCGCGGCGCTTTCCTCGCCGATATCCAGCCAGCGCGCTCGAGGCTTGTTTAAGTCATTCATTTTCCGTATGATCTACGCGCCGCTTCGAGTCGCGAGGCACAGATCCGAGGGTCGTCCCCCGTAATTGGGCAAGCGCCTGGTCTGCATCCCGCCTCCTGTCCGGCCACAGCCGGACCTGAAGCGCTGGTTAATTTCGCTCACCGGAAGTAGCGATACTACTAGAAGCGCGCGCTGGATCAGTTTTCCAGACCACATCTCACCGCCCCGTCGGGCGTTCATCCGAGGAAAGCCTTAGGAGAGCCGAGACCGCAAGTCTCCTGCGCGCGCAGGAGAAGAAAAAGTGAAGCGGATGTTATTCAACGCGACGCAGCAGGAAGAGCTGCGCGTCGCGATCGTCGATGGACAGAAGCTGGTCGACCTCGATATCGAGTCTGCATCAAGGGAGCAACGCAAGAGCAATATCTATAAAGGCGTCATCACCCGCATCGAGCCCAGCCTCGAGGCCGCGTTCGTCGACTACGGCGAGGAGCGGCACGGGTTCCTCCCTTTCAAGGAAGTCTCTCGCAGCTACTTCAAGCCGGACGTCGACCCCGCCCGCGCCCGCATCCAGGACGCGCTGCGCGAGGGCCAGGAGCTCATCGTCCAGGTCGAGAAGGACGAGCGCGGCACGAAGGGCGCCGCCCTCACCACCTACATGAGCCTGGCGGGCCGCTATCTCGTCCTCATGCCCAACAATCCGCGCGGCGGCGGCGTGTCGCGCCGGGTGGAGGGTGAAGACCGCAATGAGCTGCGTGACACGCTCGACCAGCTACAGCTACCCGACGGCATGAGCGTCATCGCCCGCACCGCGGCGATCGGCCGCGGCGCGGAAGAGCTCAACTGGGACCTGAACTACCTGATGCAGCTCTGGCACGCGGTGGAAAGCGCGGCGCAGGACACGTCGAAGAAACCGTTCCTCATCTACCTCGAGTCGAGCCTGGTGATCCGGGCCATCCGCGATTACTTCCAGCCCGATATCGGCGAGATCCTGATCGACACCGAGGAAATCTACGAGCAGGCCCGGGCCTTCATGCAGACCGTGATGCCGGGCAACGTCAACAAGGTCAAGCTCTACCGCGACGACGTCCCGCTCTTCTCGCGCTTCCAGATCGAGCACCAGATCGAGAGCGCGTACTCGCGCCAAGTCGCCCTGCCTTCCGGCGGCGCCATCGTCATCGACCACACCGAGGCGCTGGTCGCCATCGACGTCAATTCGGCGCGCGCCACGCGCGGCGGTGACATCGAGGAGACGGCCTACCGCACGAACCTGGAAGCGGCCGACGAAGTCGCCCGCCAGCTGCGTCTGCGCGACCTGGGCGGCCTGATCGTCATCGACTTCATCGACATGGAATCGCAGCGCAACCAGCGCGAGGTCGAGAACCGCCTGCGCGAGGCGCTGCGCTTCGATCGCGCGCGCGTGCAGATCGGCAAGATCTCGCGCTTCGGCCTGATGGAGCTCTCCCGGCAGCGCCTGCAGCCCTCGCTCGAGGAGACGGCGCACATCAGCTGCCCGCGCTGCAGCGGCACCGGCTTCATCCGCGGCACGGAATCGACCGCCCTGCACGTCCTGAGGATCATCCAGGAGGAGGCGATGAAGGAAAACACCGGCGCCGTGCACGCGCAGGTGCCGGTCGACGTCGCCTCGTTCCTCCTGAACGAGAAGCGCGCCGAGATCCAGAAGCTCGAGGCGCGGCTCAAGGTCAACATCGTCCTCGTGCCCAACCCTCACCTCGAGACGCCGCATTACAAGGTGCAGCGCCTGCGCCACGACGAGCTGAACGAGATGGAGCATGTCCCCTCGAGCTACGAGATGGTCGAGCGTCCCGAGGAGCCGAAGACGCCGGGTGCCGAGGCGGAAGCACGACCCGAGCGACAGCAGCCCGTAGTCAAGGGCATCACGCCTTCGCAGCCGGCGCCCATCGTCGCCGAAGTGAAGCCGAAGCCGGCAGCGGCGCCCGCGCCGGTCGTGCAGCCGGTGGCGGCAGCCGCCGAGATCGGGGCCGGCTTCCTTTCCAAGATCCTCTCCCTCTTCAAGCCGGTCGCGGCGCCCCAGCCGCCAGCGCCGAAGACCGTGCTGCAACCCGCCCAGCCGCAGCGCGCACAGCAGCGGCGCGAACACCGGGAGCATCGCGGTGAGCACCGCCGGGACGGCCGGCGCGGCGAAGGTCGGGAAGCACG
>DASQYN010000365.1:0-5816 GCA_035639215.1 Burkholderiales bacterium | reverse complement strand
GATCGGCTACAAGTACGTCGCCAGCCAGAAGCCCGACGGCTATACGCTGGTGTGGAACTCCAACTCGATCTCGACCACCTACCACTCCGGCCAGCTGCCCTTCGATTACCGCGCCTTCGACCCCGTGGCGCGCGCGCTCCTCGAATCGGTCGTCGTCGCGGTGCGCTCCGACGCCGCGTGGAAGAACCTCGGCCAGCTGGTGAAGGACCTGAGGGCGAGGGGCACCGGCATCAGCATCGGCCATTCCGGCATCGGCAGCCATACGCACATCTCGCTCGCCGCGCTGCTGCATGCTGCTAACGTGCAGGCGAACCAGGTGCCCTTCGGGGCGAGCCAGGTCATTCCGAGCCTGCTCGGCGGCCACGTCGACGCGGTGGTCCAGTTCCCGGGCGCTTTGGCCGGCCCGATGAAGCAGGGCCAGGTGCGCCTGCTCGCCACGCTCACCACGGCGCGCGATCCTGCGTTCCCCGACGTGCCGACCGCGCGCGAATGGGGATTCGACGTCGCGCTCGACGCCTGGCGCGGCATCGCCGTGCCGCACGGCACGCCGGCGGCGGTGATCGCCCGCCTGGAGAGCGCCATTCGCATCACCGCCGAGGGCGACGAGTTCCGCAAGCAGGCGCAGCACCTCAACGTGCGCCCGGCTTTCCTGCCGGCGGCGGAGTTCGGCGCGCTGATCGCGCGCGACGACGCGGCTATCGCGCGCCTGATGAACCTGATCGGCGTGAAGAAGTAGCGCTCTTCCCGGCGGCGGCGCTGCCGGGCTTTGCGGCGGTCTTCGCCGGCTTCTTCGCCTGCGCGATCAGCTGCTGGCAGGGGCTGTCCTTGTCCTTGCCTTCCTTGAGGAGCGGCAGCACCGCGAGCAGCGGGTTGATCGCGCCCATGACGAGCGCGCCGAGCCCCTTGCCGGCGAGCTTGCCGATGTCGGGCGAGACCTGCGGCTGGCCGAAGGTGCCGCGGATGTAGAGCGGGGTGTTGAGCGAGGCGATGCTCGTGTCCTTGGGCTGCGGCTTGAGGGTGAGGTCCATGCCCTCGTTCTTCAGGTTGATCTGGCCGCCGCCCTGCACGTTCACCACGCCGGTGTCGAAGACCAGCGCGTTCGTGTGCATCACCCCGTCCTTCACGGCGAAGTCGCCGATCGCGCAGCGGATGTCCACCGGCTTGTCGCCCTGCAGCTTGGTCTTCGCCACGCCCCACAGGTCGAGCGCCGCGAGCTCCATCAGGAACTTGCTCACCCGGCCGCCGTCCATGAACACGCCGACCTTGCCGTTCGCGGCGCCGAGCATCTGGGCCACCGAGTCGCCGCGCCCGGCGAGCTCGATCAGGCCGTTGATGTCGCCGACCGAGGTCTGTCCCTTGTCGACCGTCGGAAAGAGCTTGGGCAGCGAAAGGTCCTTCACGCGCATGTCGAGCTTCGCCTGGATCGGCTGCTTGCGCCCGTCCAGCGTGGCGCTGCCCGCGAGCTGGCCGCCGGCGATGCCGAACTGCAGCGGATCGAGGGTCAGCACCTTGTCGTTCATGCGGATGCGGGTGGCGAGGTTCTCGATCGGCAGCGCCCGCGGCCGCTTGATCGTGCCGGCCTTGATGGCGACGTCGGCGTCGATCGAGTCCCAGCGCTGCGAGTCGAAAGGCATGTCGGGCAGCACGCCGTTCTTTCGCGGCTGGTCGGTGCCGACCAGCTGGCCGAGGTCGGCGAAGTTGAGCAGCTTCGCCGTGACCTCGCCGTGCATGAAGGGACGCGCGCGTCCCTGGTCGGTGTCGAACTGCAGCGTGCCGGCGAGGTCGCTCTCGCCCACCTTGGCGGCGAAGCCCTCGTAGCGCACGAGATGGTCGGTCCGGACCAGGCGGCCCTGGGTGTGGTACGCCGCCGTCTCGGGCAGGGCGATGCCGATCACTTCGTAGAGGCCGGCGAGCGTCTTGCCGGAGAGCTCGACCGCGAGGTCCACCGACGTGAGCTGGACGAGGTTGGTGATCGTGCCATCGAGCTCGACCTGCGTGTCGCCGAAGTTGCCGACGAGGTGCAACGGATACGGCGTGCTGGAATCCTTGATGCTGAGCACCGGCCCGCCCCGCGCCGCGACGGCGGCGCCGACGCTGCGGTAGATGCCCTGCGCGAACGCGGTCACGCCCTTCCCGTCCGCCGAGAGCTGCGCCTCGACCGAGATGTCGCGGAGCGCGTCGTCGTATTTCAGGCGGCCCTCGTCCAGGGTGAGGCTGCGGATGTGGAAGCGCGACGGGCGGTTGCGCTTCGGTTTCTGGTCCCGCTCCAGGATCCAATTCTTGCGCTCGTCGCCGGCGATCTCGAGGTTGAGCTCCGGGCGCACCAGGTGCACCTCGGGAACCACGACCTGGCCCGCGAAGAGCGGCAGCAGCTCGACGCTCGCCTCGACCGCGTCGGCGCGCAGCATGAAGTTCTCGGTCGCCCAGTCCGGATTCGCGAAGCTGACTTTCTCGGCGCGAAAGCGCGGGTGGACCCAGCTCCAAACCGTCTCCAGCCTGCCGATGCGCAGCTCGCGCCCCGTCAGCTCGCTCACCTTGCGCTCGATCGGGACGCGCAGGGCGTTCAGCCCGAAGGCGACGAAGAGAATCAGGACGAGGATGAGAACGCCGACGATCCCACCGACCCACTTGAGCGCGCGCACGCGCTCGCTGCAGCAAAACGCATGCCGGGAACGGAAAAGGGGTCAGGACCCTTTTTTCTTAGCTACGCGTGGCCGGAAAAAGGGTCCTGACCCCTTTTCCGCTACGCCGGCTGCCTGGCGCTCGCCAGCCACTCCTGGCACCACTCGACCGCCTTTTCCTCCGGCAGCACGCCGCTCGAGGCGTCGTGGCGGTAGCGCTCGCCGATGCGCTTCGCGCCGAGCTCGGCCAGGATGTCGTCGAAACGCTTCCCGCCGTAGTTGAAAGTCTCGGCGTAGGTCTTGTCGCCGAGGCCGAATATCCCGTAGCGCACGCCCGCAAGGTCGGGCCGCTGCTTCTGCAGATCCTCGTAGAGCGCGCGCGCGTTGTCGGGCACGTCGCCCTGCCCGTAGGTCGAGGTGCAGATGAGAAACAGCTCGGCGCGCTCGCGGCTTCTTTCGAATATCGAGCTGTCGAGCCCGTCCATGAGGATTGCCTCGACCTGCGTCTCGCCGTCGTCGAGGGCGAGCTCCATCTCCTGCGCGCAAAGCTGGGCGGTTCCCGTCATGGTGCCGACGAGGATGGTGACGCGGGTTGGCATTGACGAGGCAATATATTGCACCATAGAATCCTCGTCAAGCACTATAGTTCCATGAACGCTCCCCTCTCCCATCGAGCGCAGGACGCCGCCTATCTCTCGCAGCTCGGCGGCCGCGTGCGCGAGTGGCGCGCGGCGCACGGCACGACGCGCAAGGACCTCGCCGCCGCGTCCGGCATCTCGGAGCGCTACCTCGCGCAGCTCGAGAGCGGCGCCGGCAACATCTCGATCCTGCTCCTGCGCAAGGTGGCGCGCGCGATGCGCGTGCCGGTCGAGTCGCTGGTGCGCGAAGCGAGCCTCGAGACGCGCCCGATCGCCCTGCTCGGCCTGCGCGGCGCCGGCAAGTCGACGCTCGGCGCGCGGCTCGCCGAGGCACTGCGCGTGCCCTTCGTCGAGCTCGACCGCGAGGTGGAGAAGGAAGCGGGCGCGGCGCTCGGCGAAGTGTTCTCCCTGTATGGCCAGGACGCCTTCCGGCGCTTCGAGCGGCGCGCGCTCGAGCGGGTTCTGTCCACGAATCAAAGGCCCGTCATCGCCGCCGGCGGCGGCCTCGTCACCGACCCCGGCACCTATGAGCTGCTGCTCGAGCGCTGCCGCTGCGTCTGGCTGAAGGCTTCGCCCGAAGAACACATGGCGCGCGTCATCGCCCAGGGCGATATGCGGCCGTTCAAAGGCCGCTCGGCGGCGCTCGGCGAGATCGAGAAGCTGCTCGCCGACCGCAACCGCCTGTACGGCCGCGCCGAGCTGGCGCTCGACACCTCCGGCAAGGCGCCGAAGGCCAGCCTCACCGAACTGAAGGAGCTGCTCAAGTGATGATTCGTTTCGACACCGATCCGCAGCACTACCACCACTGGAAGCTCTCGTTCGACGGCCCGCTGGCCACCCTCGCGCTCGACGTCGCCGAGGACAAAGGCCTCGATCCGGGCTACAAGCTGAAGCTGAACAGCTACGACCTCGGCGTCGACATCGAGCTGCACGACGCGCTGAACCGCATCCGCTTCGAGCACCCCGAAGTGAAGGCGGTGGTGCTCACGAGCGGCAAGACGCGCCTGTTCTGCTCGGGGGCCAACATCTACATGCTCGGCACTTCGAGCCACTCGGCCAAGGTGAACTTCTGCAAGTTCACCAACGAGACGAGGAACGGCATCGAGGACTCGAGCGAGCACTCGGGGCTCAAGTTCCTCGCCGCGCTGAACGGCACCTGCGCCGGCGGCGGCTACGAGCTCGCCCTCGCCTGCGACGAGATCGCCATGGTGGACGATCGTTCGTCGACGGTTTCCTTGCCCGAGGTTCCGTTATTGGGCGTCCTGCCGGGGACGGGGGGCCTGACGCGCATCATCGACAAGCGCAAAGTGCGGCGCGACCTGGCCGACATCTTCTGCACCACCGCCGAAGGGGTGCGCGCCGACCGCGCCAAGGACTGGCATCTGGTCGACCACGTGGCGAAGCCCCAGCAGTTCGCGGAAAGCGTGAAGAAGCGCGCGCTCGAGCTCGCGCAGCAGTCCGACCGGCCCGGCGGCAAGGGCGTCGAGCTCACGCCGCTCGGCGACTACCGGATCGTGAAGATCGCGCTCGAGCCGGAACAGCGCATCGCCACCCTCACGGTTCACGGGCCGGAGAAAGTCGAGCTGGAGAAGTCGGCGGAGTGGTACCCGCTGCGCCTCGCGCGCGAGCTCGACCGGGCGATCCTGGAGCTGCGGCACAACCAGCTCGACATCGGCCTCTGGCTGCTGAAGACCGCGGGCGATCCGAAGGCCGCCCTGGCGATGGACGCGCTGCTCGAGAAGGAGCAGCACGACTGGCTCGTGCGCGAGACGATCGGCTACCTGCGACGCACGCTCTCGCGCCTCGACCTCTCGTCGCGCTCGATTTTCGCGGTGATCGAGCCCGCCTCGTGCTTCGCCGGCACGCTGATGGAGCTCGCGCTCGCCGCCGACCGCAGCTACATGAAGGACGTCGCCGGCAACGGCATCGCCCTTTCTTCGCTCAACTTCGGCGCCTATCCGATGGCGAACGGGCTCTCGCGCCTGGCGACGCGGTTCGGCGGCACCTCGCCCGAGTTTCCGAAGAACGAGCTTCTCGGCCCGGAGAAGGCGAATCGGCTTGGGCTGGTCACCGCCACGCCGGACGACATCGACTGGGACGACGAGGTGCGCCTCGCGGTCGAAGCGCGCGCGGCGTTTTCGCCGGACGCGATGACCGGACTCGAGGCCAACCTGAGATTCGCCGGGCCCGAGACGATGGAGACGAAGATCTTCGGACGGCTGACGGCGTGGCAGAACTGGATCTTCCAGCGGCCGAACGCGGTCGGCGACAAGGGCGCGCTGAAGGCGTATGGACAGCAGGGTAGGCCGGAGTTCGACTGGAAGAGGACATGATTTCAGCTGAGAAGATCCCGAACAACGTCAACCTCTCCGGCAACAAGCGCCTGCAGCGCGCGCTCGAGCACTGGCAGCCGAAGTACATCCAGTGGTGGCGCGACATGGGGCCGCAGGGGTTCCAGGACTACCACCAGGTCTACGTGCGGACCGCGATCAGCGTCGATCCGGACGGCTGGGCGCACTTCGAGTACGTGAAGCTCCCGGAGTACCGCTGGGGCATC
>DASQYN010000364.1:0-6831 GCA_035639215.1 Burkholderiales bacterium | reverse complement strand
CGGCCGATGAAGCGGATCTTCGCCATCGCGTAGGCGGCGGGCACCGCGACGAGCAGGTTCAGCGCGACCACGGAAAGCGCGACCACCAGGCTGTTCCACATCGAGGGCAGCAGCTGGCGCGCGGTCGAGGGGATATAGCCGCCGGTCGCCGGGTCGCCCTGACGGCGCGTCTCGTAAGTCACCTGCTTGTCGCGCGCCTGGAAGATCGCGGCGAAATTCTCGAGCGTCGCCTGATGCGGGATCCAGTGCGGCGGCCGGGAAGTGATCTCCGCCTCGCCCTGCAGCGACGAGGAAACGAGCCAGGCAACCGGGGCGAGCACGTAGAGGAGGAACGCGATCGATGCCGCGAGCAGCAGAATGCCACGCCCGATTCCGCTCCCCCGGGTCACAGCTTTCTCCCGAGGCCGCGGATCAGCCAGAACGCCAGGAGGAACGTGACCAGCGCCATGATGTAGGCGAGCGCCGAGCCGGTGCCGAAGGAGAGCTTGCGGAACGTCTCGACGTAGACGTGCCAGGCGAGCACGTGCGAGGCCTCGGCCGGACCGCCCTCGGTAAGGATGAAGAACAGATCGAAGTGACGGATCGCCATCATCGTCTCGTAGATCACCACCAGCATGAACGAGGGCCGCAGCGCCGGCAAAGTGATGTGCAGGAAGCGCCGCCAGGTGTTCGCGCCGTCGACGCGCGCCGCCGAGTACAGGTCGGCCGGGATGGACTTCAGGCCCACGAGCAGCAGGATCGTGGCGAGCGGCACCTCCTTCCAGACGAAGGCGTTGGCGATGAGCGGGAGCGTCTTCTGCGAGTCGCCGAGCCACACCATGTACTTGTCGATGAAGTCGAGCTGGAAGAGCGCGCCGTTCAGCGCGCCGTAGCCCGAGTCGTAGATCCACTTCCACATCAGCCCGTTCGCGACGTAGGGGATGGCCCAGGGGACGAGCAGCATCGCCGAGAGGAAGCGCCGGCCGCGGAACTCCTCGTTCAGGAGCAGCGCCATGGCGAGCGCGATCGCCATGATCGCCACGACGCACATCACCGTGAACGACGCCGTGCGCCACACCGAGGACCAGAAAAGATCGTCGCGGAAGACCTCGAGGTAGTTGTCCAGCCCGACGAACGGCACGCGATGCGGCCGGGTCAGCTTCAGATCGAACAGGCTGACCCAGAACGAGTACAGCACCGGGAACACCGCCACCAGCAGCAGCACCGCCATCATCGGCGCGAGCAGCCACATCGCCGCTGCCTGGTCATAGCGGCTCACCGGGGGCGCGAAGGCGCCCCGCAGGGCGCCGCCCCGCGCGCTCATCGCCCGGCCTGCCCTACGCTTGCTTGCGCAGCTTGTTCCAGGTGTCGGCCGAGCGCTTGAGCGCCTCGTCGACCGAAGCCTTGCCGACGACCGCGGCCTGGAAGGCGGTGCCGTTCACCTCGTCCCACTCGCCGAACCAGGGGCTGATCACATCCTTCTTCTGCGCCAGCGCCTGCTGCGCCTCGTACATCTTGATGTCGGAATACTCGCTGTAGGCCTTGACGATGTCGGGGTCCTTGAAGAGCGGCCGCGCCGCGAAGCCCGAGCCGACGTCGAGAAACATCAGCTTCTGGAAGGCGTACTTGCCGTCGGCCTTGCCGCCGAACCACTCGATGAATCGCACGGCGTTCTCGGCCTTCGCTTTGTCCTTCGCGGCCAGCGTGGTGAGGCCGTAGAAGCGGTTCCAGCCCACGGTGGCGTGTCTGCCGTTTGGGCCCTGCGGCATCAAGGCCTGGCGCGCGCGCGGCGCGATCGAGGACTGCTTCGGATCGTTCAGCGTGCGGATGCGGTAGCGGCCGAGCATGGCGAAGGCGTGCTGGCCGGAGGTGAAGGCCTTCAGGCCGTTCAGCTCGCCGATCTCGACGCACGCGGGCGAGACGATCTTGTGCTTGTTGACCGCATTGACGATCCAGGTAAGCGCTTCGTGCGCGCCGCGCTTCTTGTCCTGCATGACCGCCGCGCCCGAGTCGTCGACGAAGCGCCCGCCGTGAGAGAACACCATGGAGGAGAGGAACTCGATCAGCCACGTTTCGCGGGCGAGCGAGAGCATCATCGGGTATTCGGAGAGGCCGGCCTTCTTGATCTTCAGCGACTGCTGCACCACCTCGTCCCAGGTCTTGGGCGCCGCGGAGATACCGGCCTTCTGCAGCATGCCCTCGTCGTAGAAAAAGCCCATGTAGTCGGTGTAGTACGTGAGGCCGTACTGCCTGCCCTTCCAGCTCATCGACTTGGTGTTGAAGTCGTCGACGTCGGCGTTGTACTTGAGGAGCTGCGGGTAGCCGTCGATGGGCGCGAGCCAGCCGGCCTCGGCCCACTCGGGCAGCCAGGCGTCGGAGACCCAGAGCACGTCGAGGGGCGCCTTGCCGACGAACTTGGTCACCAGGGTGTCGCGATACTGCGCCCAGGGCGCATTGCCGTAGTTGACCTTGAGGCCGGTCTTCGCCTCGAAGGCGGCGACGTGCGCCTTCACCTGGTCGACGCCCGCCGACCAGGCGAAGAAGTTGATCGGGTCGGCGGCGAGCAAGCGCCCTGCCGAAAGCGCGCCGGTTCCGGCCAGCGCCGTCGCCGCGGTCGCTTTCAGAAATTCGCGTCTGTTGACCTGCGTCATGAAATCCCCCTCGCGGATGGCCGCCGATGAGCGGCCGAGCGGCCACCATAGCAAAGCGCCTTTTGGTCGTCTAGGATGCGACGGTTCCAAGGACGTTCTCTCGGCGAAGCGACGCATGATCTACGAACTGCGCACCTATCAGGTCCCGCCCGGCAAGGCGCCCGAATTCCTCAAGCACTACGAGAAGAACGGCCTCGCGATCATCACCCGCTATGCCCGGCTCGCCGGCTGCTGGACGAAGGAATCCGGCACCCTCAACTCGGTCGTCTTCCTCTGGGGCTACGAGGATTTCGGCCACCGCGGCGTGCAGCGGGCGAAGCTCGCGCAGGACCGGGACTGGCAGGCGTTCGTGCCGACGCTGCTGCCCTACCTCGTGCACCAGGAAAGCGTGTTCCTCGTCCCGGCGTCCTTCTCGCCGCTCTGAGATGCACGAGATCGTCTTCCTCGAGCGCGACTCGCTCGAGGCGAATGTGCGCCGGCCGACGTTCCCGCACCGTTGGCGCGAGCACAACGGCATTCCGGGCCGCGACGAAGCGCCGCGCCTGCTCGAGGCGGCAACGATCGCGATCGTCAACAAGACGCCGCTGCCCGCCTCGGCGCTCGAGCGCCTGCCGAAGCTCGAGATGATCGCCGTCGCCGCGACCGGCACCGACAACATCGACATCGCCGCCTGCCGCGCGCGCGGCATCGTCGTAGCGAACGTGCGCGGCTATGCCGAGCACACCGTGCCGGAGCACACCTTCGCGCTGATCCTCGCGCTGCGGCGCAGCCTGCTCGCCTACCGCGAGGACGTCCGCCGCGGCCGCTGGCAGCGCTCCGAGCGCTTCTGCCTCTCGGGGCACCCGGTGCGCGACCTCGCCGGCGGCACGCTCGGCATCTTCGGCGAAGGCAGCATCGGGCAGGGGGTGGCGGCGCTCGCGCGAGCCTTCGGCATGCGCGTGCTGTTCGCCGATCACGCGCCGCCGAAGGCGGCGGGCGTCTCCTTCACCCCGGCGCAAAGTGTGCTCGCCGAATCGGACGTGGTCTCGCTGCACCTGCCGCTCACGGCGCAGACGCGCAACCTTATCGGCACCGCGGAGCTCGCGCTCATGAAGCGCACGGCGCTTCTCGTCAACACGGCGCGCGGCGGTCTGGTCGACGAGCCGGCGCTCGCCGCAGCGCTCAGGGCCGGCACCATCGCCGGGGCGGGCTTCGACGTGCTCTCGAGCGAGCCGCCGCGCGGCGGCAATCCGCTGCTTGAGCTCGACCTGCCGAATTTCATCCTCACGCCGCACATCGCGTGGTCCGGCGAGCAGGCCATGCAGCGCCTCGCCGACCAGCTGATCGACAACGTGGAGGCGTTCGTGCGCGGGGCGCCGCACAACGTCGTCGGCTAACTTCATTGCCTAGCGCACCGCCGAGGGGCTGCGTGCGACGCTGAGGGCTAGGGACTGGGGCACCGGCGCTTGCTTGCTCTGATTGCTTTCACGCCGCGTCCCGGACCGGTGGGGAGAGGAGGAGGAGCCAGGCAAGGCCCCAGCCACCAGCCCTCAGCGCCGCGCGGCTAGCGCGCGAGGAAGAGGATCACCAGCGCCGCGACCAGGCTCACCGTGCCGCCCGTGAGAAGCGCCGCGCCCGCGGTGTAGGCGAGATCCTTAAGGAACTGCTTCGTCGTGACGTTCAAGTGGTTCGTTGGCATGGCGGCCATTTCACGCCTCGACTCGGCCGCCACCCGGTGCGCACGCGGGAAAGCCGCCGATGAATGATGGCAAACCTGTGGCAGCCGGCCTTCTGCCCGATTCCCGCACGGCGCGTTTCTGTATATTGCGCCGCATGCCCCGCACGGTAGCGATCGTCGAAGACGACCCGGCCATTCGCGCAAACTACGCCGACATGCTGAAGAAGCACGGCTACCAGGTGAGCGCGTACGCCGACCGCAAGAGCGCGGCCGACGCGTTCCGCACGCGCCTTCCCGATCTCGCGCTGCTCGACATCGGCCTCGGCGAGGAGCCCGACGGCGGCTTCGCGCTCTGCCGCGAGCTGCGCGCGCTGTCCGCGGCGCTGCCGATCATCTTCCTCACCGCGCGCGACAGCGACTTCGACCTAGTCTCCGGCCTGCGCATGGGCGCCGACGACTATCTCACGAAGAGCGCCAGCCTGCCGGAGATCCTCGCGCGCATCAGCGCGCTCTTTCGCCGCGCCGACCTGCTGCGCGACCCGCCCGCGGCGGAAGAGGTGCTCGAGCGTGGGCCGCTGCGCCTCGACATGAAGCGCTTCCAGGCCGGGTGGAGCGGAAAGAGCGTCGATCTCACGCTCACCGAGTTCTGGCTGGTGCACTCGCTCGCGCGCTTTCCCGGCCACGTCAAGGACCGCGACCAGCTCATGCGCGATGCGCACATCGTGGTCGACGACTCGACCATCACCTCGCACGTGAAGCGCATCCGGCGCAAGTTCCAGGTCGTCGACGGCGCCTTCGCCGCGATCGAATCGGTCTATGGCCTAGGCTACCGCTGGAATCCATGAAGCGCTGATGCGCATCCCGCTGCGCGCGAAGATGGTGCTGGTGGCGCTGGTGCTCGCGGTCATCCCGCTCGTCGGCTACCTGCACGTCAAGCAGATGGAGCAGCTGCTGCGCGAGGGCCAGGAGCAGGCGCTCCTCGCCACGGCGCGCGCCATCGCCACGGCGCTGCACGACCGGCCGCAGCTTCTCGAGCTGCGCGCCGGGCAACCGGCTTCGGGCGAGATGGAGCTGATCCTGAAAAGCCTCGCCCGCGCCGACTCGCGCATCTGGATCGTCGATCAGCAGCAGCGCCTGCTCGCGCTCGCGGGCGATCTCAAGAAAACGGCGCCGCTCGAGGAGGGCTCGGGACCCATCGATTTCGCCATCCGCCTCGTGCGTCCCATCACTTCTTTCATCCTGGAGCGGCCGAGCAACGACTTCGACGACGCGCTGCCCGAGGAAGAGATCGTCAACGGACCAGTCGCCACCAGCGCGCTGCAGGGCGTCGCGGCGCGGCGCTGGCGGCAGACGCCTGATTCGCGCGCGGTGATCCTTTCCGCTTCGTATCCCGTCTGGGACGGCGAGCGTGTCGTGGCGGCGGTCGTCGCCGAAGAGACCACGAACCGCATTCGCTCGGTCTACAACCGAGCCATGGAGCAGGTCGTCGCGGTGACGCTGGTCGCCTTCCTCGCCGGCGGCCTCGTGCTCCTCGCCTTCGCTTCGCGCCTGTCGACGCGGCTGCTGCGCCTGCGCGACGAGGCCGAGGCGGCGATCGACTCCCAGGGGCGGGTGCGAAAGCTGATCGCCGGCTCGGCGGCCGGTGACGAGATCGGCGATCTCTCGCGCAGCTTCTCTACCGTGCTCGAGCGCCTGGCGCAGTACAACCGCTACCTCGAGAGCATGGCCGGGCGGCTTTCGCACGAGCTTCGCACCCCGATCGCCGTGGTGCGCTCCTCGCTGGAGAACCTGAAGCTGCAGCGCATGCCCGCGGAGACGACGGTGTATCTCGAGCGCGCGAACGACGGCCTCAAGCGCCTCGACACCCTCCTCACGCGCATGAGCGAGGCGACGCGGCTCGAGCAGGCCGTGCGCGAGACGCCGCGCGAGCGCTTCGACGCGCGGCAGGTCGTTCAGGGCTGCGCTTACGCCTGTCCGAACAAGAAAATCGAGATCGACCTGCCGCAGGCGGCCACTAATCTGCGCGGCGCTCCGGACCTTTACGCGCAGATGCTCGACAAGCTGATCGCCAATGCCACGGACTTTGCGACCGGAGACGAGCCGATTCGCGTGCGCCTGGAAGCGCGCGAGGGCCACGCGAACCTCACTGTCTCCAACCGCGGCCCGCGCCTTCCCGAAGCGATGGCGGGCAAGCTCTTCGAGTCGATGGTATCCGTGCGCCCCGGCAACCCGGCCCAGGAGCCGCACCTCGGCCTCGGCCTCTACATCGTGCGGCTCGTCGCCGAGTTCCACGGCGGCACGGCGCAGGCGATGGACCGTGAGGACGGCTCGGGCGTGGTGATCAAGGTGCGCACGCCGCTCTCCCCCCCGGGCTAGAGCGGCGCACAACCGCCACGCCACTCAGGCCACGCTACTCGGGCTCTGCCTTCCGGCGCCCGACCAGCTCGACCTTGACTCGGCGATCGGGCTGCAGGCAGGCGATGCGCTTCGCATCCGACGGCCGTTCCGGGGTGAAGTCGCAGCTCCCCGCCGTGACGGCGTCGT
>DASQYN010000363.1:0-5073 GCA_035639215.1 Burkholderiales bacterium | reverse complement strand
TGGCGACGACTAGCGCGACCTCCTGGCCGACATAGCGCACCCGCTCGCGCGCGAGCGTCGGCCGCTCGGGCACCTTGATCGGCTCGCCGCCGCGGCCAGGAAACTTCACCTGCGGCGGAGGCGTCTTGAAGTGCTTGACGTCCTCGCCTGTGAAGACACCGACCACCCCTGGCGCCGCTCTCGCCCCATCGGTGTTTAATCGTTCAAGAACAGCATGGCCGCGATCCGAGCGCAGGAAGGCGCCGTAGAGCTGCCCCGGGAAATTCCAGTCCGCGGTGTAGCGGCCCTCGCCCTTCAGCAGCCGGGCGTCTTCCCGGCGTCCGGCGAACTTCTGTGTCACGCGCGCCAGACTTCCCGGGCGACCTCGACCACCAGCTCGAGCTTCTTCCATTGCTCGTCCGGCGTGAGCGCGTTGCCGTGGTGCGTGCTGGAGAAGCCGCACTGCGGCGAGAGGCAAAGGTCTTGCAGCGGGACGAACTTCGCGGCCTGATCGATGCGTCTTTTCAGCTCGTCTTTGTTCTCCAGCGCGGCAGTCTTGGAGGAAACCAGGCCCAGCACCACCGTCTTGCCCTTCGGCACGAAGCGCAGCGGCTCGAAGCCGCCGGCGCGCTCGGTGTCGAACTCCATGAAGAAGGCATCGACGCCGCTCGAGAACATCGCCTCCGCCACCGGCTCGTAGCCGCCTTCGGCGACCCAGGCGCTCTTGAAGTTGCCGCGGCAGGTGTGCATGGCGATGGTCATGCCCCTGGGCTTCTTGCTCAGCGCTTCTCGTATGGTTCGGGCGTAACGGGCCGGCAACTGCTCCGGATCGTCGCCATTCTTACGCGCCTGCTCGCGGATCTTCGGATCGCAGAGATAGGCGAAGGCCACGTCGTCGAGCTGAAGATAGGTGCAGCCTGCGGCGGCGAACGCGGCGATCGCCTCGCGGTAGGCCTGCGCGGCGTCGGCCCAGAACTCTTCCATGTCGTCGTAGGCGATGCCGGCGCGCCCGGCGCGAAGATGCAGCATCGAGGGCGACGGGATGGTGAACTTCGCAGTCCGGTGGGTCGCGCTTTTCAGGAAGCGGAAATCGTCGACCATGACCGGCTTGCCATAGCGCACCTTGCCGGTGACGATCGGGATCGGCGGCTGCTCCTCGGTGCCGCCGAATTTCGGCCCGGGATTGCGTCTTGCCGCGACGCCCTCGAGCTGCGTCAGAAAGTCGAGATGCCACCAGTCGCGGCTGAACTCGCCGTCGGTGACGCTCTGCAAGCCGATCGCTTCCTGCCTCGCCACGATTTCCCGAATGGCGCGCTCGCGCTCGGTTTTGACGTAGGGCGGCCGCAGCAGGCTGCCGACATGCTCGGCGCGAAACGGTGGGTTCATACGAAACGGCGATGCTAGCATCGGCTCCCCGTGCGCATTCTTTTCTCCAGCGAAACCGAGAAGCCGGAGTTCTGGATTCCGCTCCTGCAGGACGCGCTGCCGAGGGATGAATTCGTGACGGAACCGAAGGGCGGGATCGACGTGGCGATCATCGCCACGCCGCGCGACGGGCTGCTCGGCCAGCTCAAGGGCGTGAAGCTCATCCAGTCGCTCTGGATGGGCGTCGAGCGGCTGCTCGCCGACCCGGGCCTGCCGAAAGGCGTGCCGCTCGCGCGGCTGATCGATCCGGGCATGGTGGCGGCGATGTCGGAGACGGTGATCGGCCACGTGCTCGACTGGCACAAGCACCACTATCGCTATCGCGCGCAGCAGGCCGAGCGGCAGTGGCGGCGGCGCAAGCAGTACCTCGCCTCCGATCGCACGATCGGCATCCTCGGTTTGGGCGAGCTGGGAAGCGACGCGGCGCGCAAGCTGCTGGCGCTCGGTTTCAACGTCGCCGGCTACAGCCGCCGGCCGAAGAGCCTGCCGGGCGTGCAGTGCTTCACCGAGCTCGAGCCGATGCTGCGCCTGACCGACGCGCTGGTCTGCCTGCTGCCGCTCACCGCGCAGACGCGCGGCATCCTGAACGGCCGCAACCTCGGCAAGCTGAAGAAATATGCCTGCGTGATCAACGTGGCGCGCGGCCCGCACATCGTCGTCCCGGACCTGCTGAGCCAGCTGGACTCAGGACACCTGAGCCACGCCTTTCTCGACGTGTTCGACACCGAGCCGCTCCCGGCCGCGAGCCCGCTCTGGCGCCATCCCGGCGTGACCATCACCCCTCACTCCGCGGCGCTCACCGAGCCGCGCACTTCCATCCCGAAGATCGTCGAGAACGTCGAGCGGGTGCGCCGCGGCGAGACCCCGTTGCACCTCGTCGACTTGGCCGCCGGCTACTAAACCCTATTCGGGGTCAGGGTCGCAATTCTTGCGCCGCAGGAGAAAAATAGGCTCCGGCGGCTGTCGATTCGGTGCCACGCCGATCGACTATGCCAGGTGAAGCCAACGAAGGAGACCTCCCATGAGCGCGAAATCCACCCCTGAAGGCATGCATTCCGTAACGCCGCACCTGGTCTGCGCCGGCGCGGCGCAAGCGATCGACTTCTACAAGCAGGCGTTCGGCGCCACCGAGCTCGCCCGCCTGCCCGGCCCGCAGGGCAAGATCATGCACGCCGCGGTGCGCATCGGCGACTCGACGGTGATGCTCGCCGACGAGATGCCCGAGTACGGCTCGCTCGGGCCGAAGTCGCTGAAGGGCTCGCCGGTGACGATTCATCTCTACGTGCCGGACGCGGACGCCTTCGTGGCGCGCGCGGCGAAGGCGGGCGCCAAGGTCACCATGCCCGTCGCCGAGCAGTTCTGGGGCGATCGCTACGGCAGGATCGAGGATCCGTTCGGCCACCACTGGTCGGTCGCGACGCACGTGCGTGACGTGAGCGGCGAGGAGATGAAGCAGGCGATGCAGAAGATGGCGACGGCGAAACCCTAGTACTCCCGCTGCGGGTACCAGGTGGAGCCCCGGCCCTCGGGCGTGAGGTCGAGCACGTTCCAGAGCGGCCAGATGAGATCGTTGTGCCGCGGGTTCTGGCCCTTCGCGGGCTTCGCGTCGAGCAGCTCGCTGCCCCAGAAGTGCCGGATCCTGCCGCCGCTCTTGCGGAAGACGTTGAGCATCGGCCACTGCGCGCCGCGCTCGTCCTCGCCGTGGTAATCGCGGTTGTAGCTGTTGTCCGCTGAGGAGAGCAGGCGCAGATTGCGCCAGCCGCGGCCGCGCGCGTACTCGAGGATGCGCTCGAGCGGCGACTTGGCAATCACCACGAGATTGGTGCGCTGCGCGACGTGCTGCGCATTGCCGTCGAGGCCGTCGAGGAACGAGGTGCACATCGGACAGGCGTTCTCCATCTTCGGCCCGTACATGAAGCTGTAGGCGACGAGGGTATTGCCGCGCTGGAAGAGCTCGGAGAGCTTCACCTTGCCGGTCTCGGAATCGAAGACGTAGTCCTCCGGTACCTCGCCGCCGGCCGGCAGCTTGCGCCGCGCCGCGGCGACCTTCTCGACCGCGGCGCGCAGCGCGAGCTCGGACTTCAGCAGGCGGTTGCGTGCGGTCCGGTATTTCGTGCCCTCGTTCGGAAATCTCATCGTCGCTTCCTCCTGGAACGCGAAGCATACGCCGGCCTCATCGGCCCATCGCGTGCGCGGCGGGCATCGTGATGCCGAGCTGGCCGACAATCGCCACGATGGCGAAGCCGAGACAGCATTCGACGATGGCGTTGCGTCTCAGGGCAGGCAGCGAAACGGAGAGACGAGGCGTCAGTCGTTGCCGGTTCACGGCCGCGATGGCGAGGACGATCGCGAAGAGCGCGATCTTGGCGCAGAGCAGGCGGCCGTACGCCGAGCCGACCAGCGCCGCCGGGGTGGGAACCAGGAACAGGCTGTTCGCGATGCCGGAGGCCAGGATCACCGCCATGGCGGCGATGCCGAGCGCCGAGAAACGCCGCGTAGCCTCGACGACGCCTTCTGCCCGGCCGAGGACGAGGACGAGCGGCACCAGCGCGCCCAGCCAGGCGCCGGCGGCGACGAGGTGCGCGGCGTCGCTGGCGAGATGCACCACGCCGCTCGTCCCGCGGCCGCTTGCGGCGTGCCCCATGGCCGAGAGAGCGCCGAGCAGGAGGGCGGAGAGCGCCAGCCCCGGAAACCGCATCGCGCGGCCGGGCAGCGCGGCCGCGAGCACGACGAGCGCAGCGCAGAGCACCATGCGCGCGAGCCATACGCGGCCGAACTGCGTCGCGGTGAGCACCGTGCCGAGCGTTGGCGCCGAGAGCGCCTCGCTTGCCGGCAGGCCGCTCATCGAGATCGCTTCGAGCCCGAGCCAGGCGAGCGCGCTGGCGAGCAGCACGACGAGGCTCGTCGCGGCGATGGCGAAGAAGCGCGGCGGCCATCGGCCGGGCGACACCGCCGTGGCGTAGACGAACTGGCCGAAGAGCAGGATCGCCGCCGCGAAGTGGAGCGCGCGCACGGCGGCGAGCACGGCGTCGGCAGGCGCGGCGTCCACTACGGCTGCACCGTGAAGCTGTAGTCGCCTTCGGTGACGTGCGTATCGGCCGAAAGCACTCGCCATTGCACGCGGTAGGTGCCGGGCGCGAGCGGCTGCAGCGAGACGCGCAGGATCGAGCGGTCGGAGGGATCGACGCGCTTGTCGCCGCGGTCCACCGCCTTGCCGTCCCGGTCGGTGACGCGAACCGTGCTGAACGCCGGCTCGAGCTCCTGGGTGAACGAGAGAACCACCTCTGTGGGCGAGCCGTGCACCTTGCTGCCAACGCGGGGCGATGCATGGTCGAGGAAGGCATGCGCCGCGGCGAGCGACGCCGTCGCCGCGAGGACGAGCACGATCAGCGCGCGCACGATCGCCGTCCTCATTGGAAGATCGGCTTGCCGATGCTGCGCGGGAACAGGTCGTCCATGAAGAAGTGGACCTGGAGCAGTATGCCTTTTCCGCCGCCGGTGCGGCCGTTCGCCGGGACGATCGCCTCCGCGGCGAGCTGGAAATAGCGGCCGGCCCAGATCACGCCAGGATTCACCGTGCCGGTGACGCCGCTCGCGCCGCGATTGATTGGCTTCTCGAGCGCGAACTCGACGAGCGGGATCATGCGGTTGAACGGCGCCGGCAGGCCG
>DASQYN010000362.1:0-3436 GCA_035639215.1 Burkholderiales bacterium | reverse complement strand
GCCATGCCGGTCCCATCTCGTCGGCGAGCGCGGCGAGCCCAGCGCTCAGCTCCGCGAGGTGCATTGCCAGGTAGCCGGCAGCGCCGCCTTCGCCCACGTGGGTGTCCCAACCGCCGACATCGACCAGGCCGACCCGGTAGTCGGCGCGCATGAGCTTCCCGATGCGCCTCGCCTGCGCCTGGAAGCCGCGCGGGTTGACCGCGTTGCGGCTCGCCGCCTGCATCTCGTCGCCGAGCTCGCGCATGACCTGCTCTCGCGTCGCGAAGCCCTCGCTCACCTCCCCGCCGAGGCTGCTGCCCCGGTACATCGAGGCGATGAGCTCGCTCTGCCGCGCGTCGATGCGCGGCAGCCGTGGCGAGCCGAGCGCAAGATTCGGCACCGCTGCCTCGCCGCGAAACGCCAGCGGAAGCTGCGCGGTAAACGAGATCGGCTTCGCCGCCGCGCCGAGCACCAGGGCGAGACGGTTCATGAACCCCGAGCCGTAACCGCGGCCTCCCGTCCCGAGCGAGAGCTCGATCGAATCCTGCGTCTCGAAATGGCTGCGCGAAAGGTCTTCGCTGCCGGCGAACGGCACGAACGCCGCCTGCCGCGCTTCGTAGAGCGGATGCACGCTCTCGCGCAGCGCGGGATGCAGGCCCCACTCCGCATCGACGGCGAGCAGCGCCTCGCGGGCGACGGCGATATTCGGCCGCGACTCGTAATAGAAGGGCGAGGCCGGAACGAGCAGGTTGGCGGCATCGTAGCCGCCGCGCAGGAAGACGAGCAGGAACCGCGGCGCCCCCGCCACCGCGTAGAGGCGCGTGGAGACGAGCGTGGCCGCCGCGGCGGCGATGAATGCTCTTCGCTTCATCGGTGCATGAACTCCGGCGACGAAAGAAGCAGCAGGTTCCACTCGTGGACCGAGGAAGCTCTGGCGAGCGCCTGAATCGTGGCCGGGCCGAGATCGGGCAGCGCGTCCTGCCAGAGGCGATGAGGCACGCGATAGCCGATCGCGCGCGCCACGTCGAAGCGCGTCGCGAGCTGGCCGGGACTCGCCCAGTCGGTGCGCGTGAGTGGATACCCGTCCGGCGTCGCGTGGGCGTAGAGCGGCTCGCCGAGGAGCCCGATGGCGGCGAGCGCCGGCTGCGGGTCCGGCAGCGGCGCTTCGTCGAGGGCGAGCCGCAGCGCCGACACGACGTAGTGCACCGGATCCTTGAATTTGCCGCCGAGCGAGGCGCGGAACTCCGCCGCGGCAAACATCGTCGCGAGGGTTGCGGCGATGTCGCCGTCGCTCGCCAGGAAGGCCTGCGCCATGCGCTCCACCAGCGCCGGCGACGGGTCGTCGGCGACGAAGAAAACCGCCAGCTTGCGGCTGATGAAGCGCGCCGTCGCGGGATGCCGCGCGAGGAGGTCGAGCGCCTGGTCGAGCTCGGCTTCGCCGCGTCCGCGGATGGTGTGGCCGAGAAGCTGCTTGTCGCCCCAGTCATGCCGGCGCGGGTAGAAGCGGTAAGGCGCGCCGCCCGGCACGGCGACGCCGAAGCCGGTGAGCACCCGGGCGAGCTCCTGCACGTCGTGCTGCGTGTAGCCGCCGTCCACGCCCAGCGTGTGCAGCTCCATCAGCTCGCGCGCGTAGTTCTCGTTCAGGTGCCCGGCGGCATTGCGCGCGTTGTCGAGGTAGAGAAGCATCGCCGGGTGTCGGGCGCTCGCGCCGAGCAGATCGCGGAAGCGCCCGAGGGCATGCGGCCGGATCGCGTGCTCCTCGTAATCGGCGACGAGCGCACGCACGTTGAGCTTGAACTGGAAGACGCTGAAGTGGTTCATCCAGAACCAAGTCATCTGCTCCTGCAGCTGCTGCGGCGAGTACAGAGCGCGCAACAGCATGCGCGCCTGCGCCTCGCGGCCGAGCCGGGTGAGCGCCTGCTGGTACGCCTGCTGGGCGGGCTTTCGCTCTTCGGGGGAGAGCGCGAGGAATGCGCGCCGCTTCTCCGCCATTTCGGCGGCGAGGTCGGTCATCGACCGCCGCGAAATGGCCATGGCATCGATGCGCGCCTGAACCTCGCTCGGCAGCTGCGCGTCGCCGTTCGGGCTGAGCTGCGCGGCGAAGAACCGCGCCGTACCGGTCTCGCGAATCTCGGCGAAGGAGGCGCGGGTCGCGCCCCAGGTAACGCGATTCAGCACCTGCATCTGAACGAGCGCCGAATCTTCCGGCCATTCGATCGGGGCGAGCGCGGCGCGGCGCGGCGGGGCGCTCGCGCAGGACGAAAGCGCCAGGACCAGCAGGAGGCGAGCGGCGGCGGAGAGCGTCACGCCGGCCATGATGCGCCGAACTTTCCGAGCGGGTGTTGCAAGGTGTAACCTCGCGCGCGGAGGCGCCCCATGACAACAAGAATCCTGAGCCTCGTCGCCGTGCTCGGCCTCTGTGGCCCCGCAGCGGCCGCGGATCCGCCGGAAGCGGTCTACGCGAAGGTGCACGCCGCGGCCGTGGCGCGCAATCTCGACGAGATGCGCCTCTACGCCGCCGAGGCACGGCGCGCCGACCTCGCGCTCCCCGACGTGCCGAAGACCTACCGGCTGACCGGCAAGGCGACGCGCAAGGACGGCAATGCGCTCGAGCTGCGCGCCTCGGGCACCGCCGATTCGGTCGGCCTGGGCTACACGCAGATCTTCGGCGTAGTCGACCTGGTCAAGGAGGACGGCGAGTGGAAGGTGGATCGACTGTCCTGGTCGACCGAGCGCCCCGGCGACTATCCGGACGGTTACGTGGTGCTCGAGGGGCCGTTACCGGAGCCCCGCCGGGAGGCCGATGCGCCGCACGTCAGCCCGACGCCTTCGACGCCCGAGCCGCCGCAGCTCCTTTATCAGAAGCGTGCCGCCGACGCCAAGCCCGCGGATCACTCGCCGAGGCTGGAGCGCTCCCCGCCCGCCTGCGTGATCAAGCCGGTGATGACCGACGAGGATTTGCGCGCCTGCGGCGCCCGCGTTTCAGAATGAAGGGTCAGGGCAGAAGCGCTTCGGCGAGCTCCAGAATGTCGTCGGGCCAGTATTCGATCGGCCGCGGGCGCAGCGCGCCGCACTCGGCGAGCGGGCGGCAGGCCAGCACCGGCAGGATCCACCGCGCCGGCACCTGGGCGCGGCCGTGGCACGCGCCCAGCAGCGCGCCTGTGACCGCGCCGTTGGTGTCCGTGTCGCCGCCGCAGCCGACAGTGCGCACGAGCGCCTCTTCGAGGGAGAGCGCCCTGAGGCAGAAGAAGGCGTTCTGCAACGCGACGACGACCCAGCTCGGGTGGGTGAAATAGTCGGCGGGCGCGTGGGCCTTGGCCGCGCGCTTGATCGCCTCGTGCGCCGGACCCTTCGAATGGGCAAGCGCAGCCTCGAACATGCTTTCGATGCCGCCATCCGCCACGCCGGCCGCGATCGCGGCGCAATACGCGGCGCAGGCGTCTAGGCATACCGGATT
>DASQYN010000361.1:0-8572 GCA_035639215.1 Burkholderiales bacterium | reverse complement strand
CCTGCAGCGGCGCCGCAGCCTGGTCTACGACGGGCACCCGCCGCGTGAACCCGAGCTGGAGGACGAGGACGATGACAAGCCGAAGAACAAGCCTGATTAGCGCCGCGCTCTCCTGGCTGCTTGTCGCGCTGCCGCTCGGCGCGTTGGCGCAGGAGCCCACGCCGCCCGACGTGCTGGTCAAGGACGTGACCCTGGAAGTGGTCGAGCTGATCGCGAAGGACAAGGACATCCGCGCCGGCGACCGGGCGAAGCTGGTCGGCCTGGTCGAGGCCAAGGTGCTGCCGCATTTCAATTTTGCGTCGATGACGGCGCTCGCGCTCGGCCCGAGCTGGCGTAAGGCGAGCCCGCAGCAGAAGGCGCGCCTCACCGGCGAGTTCAAGACGCTCCTCGTGCGCACCTACGCGAGCGCGCTCAACGCTTACAGCGATCAGAGGTTCGAGTTCCGGCCGCTGCGGGCGAAGCCGACCGACACGGACGTGACGGTGCAGGTGCGTGTGATGCAGCCCGGAGCGCAGCCCGTGCCGATCGACTACAGCATGGAGAAGACCGCGTCGGGCTGGAAAGCCTACGACGTGATGGTGGGCGGCGTGAGTCTCGTCGCCAATTACCGCACCGAGTTCGCGAACGTCGTGCGCCAGTCGGGCATCGACGGCCTGATCGACAACCTGGCGGCGAAGAACCGCTCGATGGAAGCCGCGGCCAGGCAGTGATCCGCCGCGACGGACCCCGCATGATGCTCTCGGGCGCGGTGACGCTCGCCAATGTGGCGGCGCTGCTCGAGGAGGGACGCCGCCATGTCGACGAAGGGGTGCGCAGCGTCGACCTCGGCGAGGTGACCGAGATGGATTCGGCGCTGCTCGCGCTGCTGCTCGCCTGGCTGCGCGAGGCGAGGTCGCGCAACGTTCCCTTGACGTTCGCGCGCCTGCCGGAGTCGCTGCGCACCATTGCCGGCCTCTACGGCGTAGCCGAGCTGATTCCCGTCGCTTCCTGATCGTGGTCGATCCGCAGAGCATCCGGCAGGGCATCGAGGCGGCGTTGCAGTGCGAGCACGTCGAGGTGGTGGGCGACGGCCAGCACTTCCAGGCGCTCATCGTGTCGTCGCAGTTCGCCGGCCGCAGCCGGGTGCAGCGCCACCAGATGGTCTACGGCGCGCTCGCTGGCCGCATGCGCGAGGAGATTCACGCGCTGTCGATGCGTACGCTCACGCCCGAGGAGTGGCGTTCGGGTGGATAAGCTGCGCATTCGCGGCGGCCGGCCGCTGGAAGGCGAGCTGCGCGTGTCGGGAGCGAAGAACGCGGCGCTGCCCATCATGTGCGCCGCGCTACTCAGCGTCGAGCCGCTTCGCCTGTCCAACGTGCCGCGGCTGATGGACGTTTCGACCATGGCGAAGCTGCTTGCCCAGATGGGCGTCGCCGTCGAGCGCCAGGCGGGCGAGATCACGCTGCGCGCGAGGCAGATCGGCACGCCGACCGCGCCTTACGAGCTGGTCCGCACGATGCGCGCCTCGGTACTCGTGCTCGGGCCCCTCGTCGCTCGCTGCGGGCATGCGCGCGTGTCGCTCCCGGGCGGGTGCGCGATCGGCCAGCGCCCCGTCGACCAGCACGTGAAGGGCCTGCAGGCCATGGGCGCGACGATCACCATCGAGCAGGGCTACATGAACGCGGTCGCCGAACGGCTGCACGGCGCGCGCATCGTCATGGACATGGTGACGGTGACCGGCACCGAGAACCTGATGATGGCCGCCGCCCTCGCGGAGGGCACGACGTTGCTCGAGAACGCCGCGCGCGAGCCCGAGGTCGTCGATCTGGCGCGCTGCCTGCAGGCGATGGGCGCGAAGATCGAAGGCGCCGGCACCCCGGTCATCCGCATCGAGGGCGTGCGCGCGCTCGGCGGAACCGCGCATCGCGTCATGCCCGACCGCATCGAGGCAGGCACTTACCTCGCCGCCGCCGCGGCGGCGGGCGGGCACATCCGCCTGGTCGGCGCGGCGGCCGACTGCCTGGACGCGACGCTCGAGAAGCTGCGCGAGGCGGGCGCGCGGATCGCTGTGCGCGGCGAATCGATCGATCTCGAGATGGCCGAGCGCCCGGGCGCGGTGAGCGTGCGCACGGCGCCGTATCCCGGCTTCGCGACCGACATGCAGGCGCAGTTCATGGCGCTCGCCGCCGTCGCTCGCGGCACGGCGGTGATTACCGAGACGATCTTCGAGAACCGCTTCATGCATGCGCTGGAGCTGCAGCGCCTCGGCGCCGACATCGCCATTCAGGGCAACTCCGCGGTGGTGCGCGGCGTGGACCGCCTGCAGGGCGCGGCCGTCATGGCGACCGACCTGCGCGCGTCGGCCGGCCTCGTCATCGCCGGACTCGCGGCCGAGGGGGAAACGCTGGTCCACCGTATCTACCACCTCGACCGCGGCTACGAGGCGCTGGAGACCAAGCTCGGCGCGCTCGGCGCGCAGGTAAGCCGCGTCCGGTAGAATTCGCCCTCCCGGCTGGAGCGGCACGGCGCAGCAACCGAGACCATGACCGATGGCGAGCATAAGCATCGCTTTATCGAAGGGGCGGATCTTCGAGGAGACCGCACCTCTGCTCGCGCGCGCCGGCATCCGGCCTAGGGAAGACCCGGAGCGCTCCCGCAGGCTGGTCATCGGCACGCAAAGGCGCGACGTGCGGCTAATCGTGGTGCGCGCCGCGGATACGCCGACTTACGTTCAATATGGCGGCGCCGATCTCGGCATCGCGGGACGCGACGTGCTCGCCGAGCACGGCGGCGCCGGCCTCTACCAGCCGGTCGACCTCGGCATCGCCGCCTGCCGGATGATGGTGGCGGTGCGCAAGGGCTTCGACTACCAGGCCGCGGTCCGGCAGGGTGCCCGGCTGCGCGTCGCCACGAAGTACGTGAATACGACGCGCGAGCACTTCGCCGCCAAGGGTGTGCACGTCGACCTGATCCGCCTTTACGGCTCGATGGAGCTCGCGCCGCTCACCGGCCTCGCCGATGCGATCGTCGACCTCGTCTCGACGGGACGCACGCTGCGCGAGAACGGCCTCGTCGCCGTGGAGGAGATCATGCCCGTGTCGGCGCGACTGGTCGTCAACCAGGCGGCGCTGAAGACCAAGCGCTCGGCGTTGCAGCCGCTCATCGACGCCTTCGCCGGCGCTGCACTACGGTGAGGCTGCGCCGGCTTTCGACCCGCGCCGCGGAGTTCGACGCGCAGCTTGCCGCGCTTACCCGGTATGAAGCGGCGCAGGATCCGGCCGTGCAGGCGAGCGTGAGCGAGATCATCGCCGCGGTGCGCTCCCGGGGCGATGCGGCGCTGCTCGAGTACAGCCGGCGCTTCGACCGCGTCGGCGCGCAAAGCGTGGGCGAGCTCGAAGTCCCGCCGGCGCGCGCCGCGGCCGCACTCGCCGGGCTCGGCGCGGAGCGCGCGCGCGCGCTGCGCCACGCGCTCGAGCGAATCCGCGACTTTCACGAGCGGCAGCTGCAGAAGTCGTGGGAATACACGGAAAGCGACGCGACGCGACTGGGGCAGCGTGTGACCCCGCTCGCGCGCGTCGGCCTGTATGTGCCCGGCGGCAAGGCCGCCTATCCCTCCACGGTGCTCATGAACGCCGTGCCGGCGAAGGTCGCCGGGGTGCGCGAGCTCGTCATGACCAGCCCCAATCCCGGGCCGATGGTGCTCGCCGCCGCCGCGCTCGCCGGCGTCGATCGCATCGTCTCGATCGGCGGAGCGCAGGCCGTGGCGGCGCTCGCCTACGGCACGCCGTCGATTCCGCGCGTGGACAAGATCGTCGGACCGGGCAACGCCTACGTGGCCGAAGCGAAGCGCCAGGTGTTCGGCCAGGTCGGCATCGACATGGTTGCCGGCCCCTCCGAGATTCTCGTCATCTGCGACGCCGGCACGCCGGCGGAGTGGGTGGCGATGGATCTTTTTTCCCAGGCCGAGCACGACGAGGCGGCGCAGGCGATCGTGCTTTCCCCCGACGCGGCGCACCTCGAGGCGATCGCCGCGGCCATCGAGCGGCGGCTCGGCGAGATGCCGCGCCGCGAGATCATCGCCAGGTCGCTGGAAGGGCGCGGCGCGCTGATCGAGACGCGCGACCTAGCCGAAGCCTGCGCGATCGCCGATCGCATCGCGCCCGAGCATCTCGAGCTCGCCGTGCGCGAGCCGCAGGAATGGCTGTCGCGCCTGCACAACGCGGGGGCGATCTTTCTCGGACGCTGGAGCTCAGAGGCGATCGGCGACTACTGCGCGGGACCGAATCACGTCCTCCCCACGGCGGGCACGGCGCGCTTCTCCTCGCCGCTCGGCGTCTACGACTTCCAGAAGCGCACGAGCGTCATCGAGGTTTCGCGCGCCGGAGCGGAGCGCCTCGGCCGCGTGGCCGCGACGCTCGCCGACGCGGAGGGGCTGCAGGCGCACGCGCGCTCCGCGCGCTTGAGGTTGCAAGGCGGATCCGAGCCATGACACCGGAGAGGCTGGTGAGGCCGGAGGTGCTCGCCATGACCGCGTACCACGTGCCCGACGCGCGCGGCATGGTGAAGCTCGATGCGATGGAAAATCCGTATTCCCTGCCGCCCGAGCTGCGCCGGGCGCTCGCCGAGCGGCTCGCCCAGGTCGACCTCAACCGCTATCCCGAGCCCAACCCGCGGCGCCTGCGCGAGCTGATCGGGCGCACCATGGGCGTGCCGCCCGGCATTTCGCTGCTGCTGGGCAACGGCTCCGACGACCTGATCCAGGTCGTCGCCCTCGCGCTCGCGCGACCGGATGCGGTGATGCTGTTTCCTTCGCCGACCTTCGTGATGTATTCGGTGAACGCGACGCTTACCGGCATGCGCGCCGTGCCGGTCGCTTTGCGCGAGGACTTCTCGCTCGACCGGGACGCCTTCATTGCGCGCATCCGAGAAGTGCGGCCGGCCGTCGTCTTCCTCGCCTATCCGAACAACCCGACCGGCGTGCTCTATCCACCGGCCGACGTCGAGGCGATCCTGCGCGCCGCCGAAGGGCTGGTGGTGCTCGATGAGGCGTATCACGCGTTCGCCGGGGCGAGCTTCCTGCCGCGCCTCGCGGAGTTTCCCAACCTCGTGGTGCTGCGCACGCTGTCGAAGGTGGGCCTCGCCGGACTGCGTCTGGGCTACCTCGCCGGCGCGCCGCGCTGGGTCGAGCAGTTCGACAAGGTGCGACAGGTCTACAACGTCAACGTCCTCACCGAGACGGCGGCGCTCTTCGTGCTCGAGCACCTCGACCTCCTCGAAGCCCAGGCGGCGCGCATTCGCGCCGACCGAGCGGCGCTGGCAAAGGCGCTAGCCGCCCTGCCGCGGCTGCAGGTCTTTCCCTCGCACGCAAACTTCCTGCTGGTGCGCGTGCCGGACGCGATGCGCATCTTCGAGGCGTTGCGCCGCCAGGCGGTGCTCGTGAAAAACCTGCATCCGGCCGTTCCCGGCTGCCTGCGCATCACGGTCGGCACGCCGGATGAAAACCGTATACTGCTTTCCGCCATGAAGGAAGCGCTCGCCGATGCGTAAGGCCGAAGTGCTGCGCAACACCAAGGAGACGCAGATCCGCGTCAAGCTCGATCTCGACGGGCGCGGCGCGGCGCGTCTCGCCACCGGGCTGCCGTTTCTCGAGCACATGCTCGACCAGGTGGCGCGCCACGGCATGCTCGACCTCGAGATCGACGCTAAGGGTGATCTGCACATCGATGGGCACCACACCGTCGAGGACATCGGCATCAGCCTCGGGCAGGCGTTCGCTCGCGCGGTCGGCGACAAGGCGGGCGTGCGCCGCTTCGGCCACGCCTATGTGCCGCTCGACGAGGCGCTTTCGCGCGTCGTGATCGACCTTTCCGGCCGGCCAGGCCTCGAGTACCACGTCGTTTTCACGCGCGCGCTGATCGGCGATTTCGACGTCGACCTGGTGCACGAGTTCTTCCAGGGCTTCGTCAACCATGCGCAGCTGACCCTGCACATCGACAACCTGCGCGGCGACAACGCGCACCATCAATGCGAGACGGTGTTCAAGGCGTTCGCGCGCGCGCTGCGCATGGCAGTCGAGCCCGATCCGCGCGCGCAAGGCAGCATCCCGTCGACCAAAGGGACGTTGTAGCTCAACGGCAGGCGCACAGGACGTGAAGATCGCGGTCGTCGATTACGGCATGGGCAACCTGCGCTCGGTCGCAAAGGCCCTCGAGCATGTGGCGCCCGAGGCCGACGTCGAGGTGACCGGCGATCCGCAGGCGATCCGGGCCGCCGAGCGCGTCGTCGTTCCGGGCCAAGGCGCGCTTCCCGATTGCATGCGGCAGCTGCGAGAGAGCGGCGCGCGCGAGGCCGTGCTCGAGGCGCTCGACACGAAGCCCTACCTCGGCATCTGCCTCGGCCTGCAGATGCTCTTCGATCACGGCGATGAGGGCGATACCGCCGGCTTCGCCGTGCTGCACGGCAACGTGCCGCGTTTCGCCCAGTCCTTCGGAGGGCGTCGCCTGAAGATCCCGCACATGGGCTGGAATGAGGTGATTCAGGAGAAGCCGCACGCCCTGTGGACGGGAATCCCGGATCGCAGCCGGTTCTACTTCGTGCACAGCTACTATCCTGCGCCCGCCGATGCGCGGGTTGTCGCCGGCACTTGCGTATACGGCGCGCCCTTTACCTGCGCCATAGCCCGGGATAACATCTTCGCGGTACAGTTTCACCCTGAAAAGAGCCAGCTCGCCGGCTTGCAACTACTTTCCAACTTCGTCCGCTGGCGTCCCTGACCCATCCCCGAGCGTGACGGCTGCTCCAGCGCCGTGCTGATCATTCCCGCGATTGACCTGAAGGACGGCCGCTGCGTGCGCCTGCAGCAGGGCAAGATGGAGACCGCGACCGTGTTCTCCGACAACCCGGTCGCCATGGCGAAGCACTGGGGCGCGCAGGGGGCGAAGCGGCTGCACATCGTCGACCTGAACGGCGCGGTAGCCGGAAAACCGAAGAACGAGAAGGTGATCCGCGAGATGATCGCCGCCGTGGGCGACGCCATGGCGATCCAGGTCGGCGGCGGCATCCGCGACCTCGACACGATCGAGAGCTACCTCGACGCCGGCGTGACCTACATCGTCGTCGGCACGGCGGCCGTGAAGAACCCGGGTTTCCTCTCCGACGCGTGCTACGCCTTCCCCGGCCATGTCATCGCCGGGCTCGACGCGAAGGACGGCAAGGTGGCGGTGGAAGGCTGGTCGAAGCTCACCGGCCATGACGTGGTGGATCTCGCCAAGAAGTTCGAGGACTACGGCATCGAGGCGCTGGTGTATACCGACATCGGACGCGACGGCATGATGGGCGGGGTCAACATCGAAGCGACGCTGCGCCTCGCCAAGGCGACGAAGACGCCGATCATCGCTTCGGGCGGCCTCAGCAGCATCGCCGACGTGGAGTCGATCTGCCGCAGCCTCGTCCCGGAGGGCGTGATCGGCGCAATCGCCGGGCGGGCGCTCTACGAAGGCAAGCTCGACCTGAAGGCGGCGCAGGCGGCGGCCGACAAGGCGCTCGGCAAGGCGTAGCGCATGCCGCTCGCGAAGCGAATCATTCCCTGCCTCGACGTGACGGCCGGGCGGGTCGTGAAAGGCGTCAACTTCGTCAACCTGCGCGATGCCGGCGACCCGGTGGAGATCGCCGCGCGCTATGACGCCGAGGGCGCCGACGAGCTGTGCTTTCTCGACATCACCGCCAGCTCCGACGAGCGCGAGATCCTGCTGCACGTCATCGAGGCGGTTGCCTCGCGCGTCTTCATTCCGCTTACGGTGGGCGGCGGCGTGCGCCGTCTCGAGGACGTGCGTCGGCTGCTCAACGCGGGCGCCGACAAGGTGTCGATCAATACCGCCGCGGTGCAGTCGCCCGAGCTCGTCGCGCGGGCCTCGGGGGTGGTCGGCAATCAGTGCATCGTGGTGGCGATCGACGCCAAGCGCGACGGCGAAGGCTGGCAGGTCTACACGCACGGCGGACGCCGGCCTTCGGGGCTCGACGCCGTCGCGTGGGCGCGCCGCATGCAGGAAGCGGGCGCGGGCGAGATTCTCCTCACCAGCATGGATCGCGACGGCACGCGCGAGGGCTTCGACGTCGCGCTCACCCGGGCGGTGTCGCGCGCGGTCGGCATCCCGGTGATCGCTTCCGGCGGTGTCGGCAGCGTCGAGCACCTCGCCGAGGGCATCCTCGAAGGCGAGGCCGATGCGGTGCTCGCGGCGAGTGTGTTCCATTTCGGCGACTTCACGGTGCGCGAGGCGAAGCAGCACCTGCGCGGCCGCGGCATCGAGGTCCGGCTGTGATGGATTGGCTCGACGAAGTGCCGTGGAGCGAGGCGGGCCTGATCGCCGCCGTGACCCAGGAGGCGACCACCGGCCGCGTGCTCACCGTCGCGTGGATGAACCGCGAGGCCTTGCGCGAGACGGTGGAGCGCGGCGAGGCAGTCTACTGGTCGCGCTCGCGCCAGAAGCTCTGGCGCAAGGGCGAGGAGTCGGGACACGTGCAGCGCGTGCGCGAGGTGCGGCTCGATTGCGACGCCGACGCGGTGCTGCTCTCGGTCGACCAGGTGGGCGGCATC
>DASQYN010000360.1:0-4022 GCA_035639215.1 Burkholderiales bacterium | reverse complement strand
GGTGGTGCTGCGCGGCGACCCCGCGCACAAGATCGTCAATCCGGTGCTGTGGCGCTACGAGGAAATGCGCGCCTGCTGGCAGCAGGTGAGGGCGCCGGTGCTATGGATCGACGCCGCGGAATCGGACGCGTTGCAGCGGCTCGACATCGACGAGCGCCATCACGGCGAGCGCCGCAGCGCGTTCGGCACGATAGAGCATGCCAGCGTGCGCTGCGCCGGCCACATGCTGCATCATGATCAGCCGGCGGCAGTCGCGCAGCTGATCGAGAATTTTCTCGCGCGCTGATGGCGCAGCTTTTCGCCGTCCATCCGACCACGCCGCAGCTGCGCCTCGTGCGCCGCGCGGCGGAGATCGTGCGCCGAGGAGGTTTGATCGCCTATCCCACCGACTCGTGCTACGCGCTCGGCTGCCTGGCGAGCGAGGCGAAGGCGCTCGAGCGGCTGCGGCGGATCCGCGGCATCGACGAGCGCCGTCATCTCACCCTGATGTGCCGCGATCTGTCGGAGATTGCCCGCTATGCGATCGTCGACGACGCCCGATTCGCGCTGATCAAGCGCGCCACGCCGGGCAGCTACACCTTCATACTACCGGCGCGGCGCGAGGTGCCGCGCCGCGCCCAGCATGCGCGGCGCAAGACCATCGGCGTGCGTATTCCCGGGCACGCCGTGGCTTACGCGCTGCTCGCCGAGCTCGACGCGCCGATGCTTTCGACGACGCTTTCGCTGCCGGGCGACGCGCAGCCGCTTTCGGACGCTGGCGAGATTCGCGAGCGGCTCGAACGCCAGCTCGATCTGGTGATCGATTCGGGCAGCTGCGGCGTCGAGCCGAGCACCGTCATCGATCTCACTGGCGATGCGCCGCTCGTGCTGCGCAAGGGACGAGGCTCGCTCGCGCCGTTCACCGTCGAGGCGGCCTGAGACGAACCCGGTCTGCTAGAATCGTCGCCGCAAGATGGACGTCCACTCTCTCGCTCTGAACCCGCTCGTTCAGATCGTCGCCATCTATGCCCTCCCGGTGCTGTTCGCGATTACGCTGCACGAAGCGGCGCACGGCTACGTGGCGCGGCATTTCGGCGACATGACCGCGCACGCGCAGGGCCGCATTAGCCTGAACCCGCTTCGCCATATCGATCCGGTCGGCACCATCCTCGTGCCGCTCGTCATTCTCTATTTCAGCGCCCGCATGATGGGCGGCGCCGGGATCCTCTTCGGCTGGGCAAAGCCGGTGCCGGTGAACTACTCGGCGCTGCGCCGGCCGCGCCGGCACATGGCGCTCGTTGCCGCTGCGGGGCCGGCAGCCAACCTGCTGATGGCGCTCTTCTGGGTGATGGTGCTGAAGATCGCAGTGCTGCTGCCACACAGCACCTACAGCCCGGCGCTCATGCTGGTCGCGCAGGCCGGGATCAGCGTCAACCTGGTGTTCATGTTCCTCAACCTCATTCCCATCCTGCCGCTCGATGGCGGTCGTATCACCGCGAGCCTGCTGCCGAGCCGGGCCGCCTGGCAGTACGCTCGTCTCGAGCCCTGGGGGTTGCCGCTGCTGGTGCTGCTGCTCGTCACCAACGTCCTCAATTTCGTCCTCCAGCCGCTCGTCGGCGCCTCCGACGCGCTGATCCGCGCGATCGTGTTCTGACATGTACGAAACGCGGGTGCTCTCCGGCATGCGGCCCACCGGCAGCCTGCACCTCGGCCACTATCACGGCGTGCTGAAGAACTGGACCCGGCTGCAGGCGGAATACCCGTGCCTCTTTTTCGTCGCGGACTGGCACGCGCTGACGACCGACTACGAACGGCCCGGCGACGTGCAGAAGAACTGCTGGGACATGGTGATCGACTGGCTCGCCGCGGGCGTCGACCCGAGCCAGGCCGTGCTCTTCATTCAGTCGCAGGTGCCCGAGCACGCCGAGCTGCACCTGCTGCTTTCCATGATGGCGCCGCTCGGCTGGCTGGAACGCGTGCCGACCTACAAGGACCAGCAGGAGAAGCTCGCCGACCGCGACCTTGCCACCTACGGTTTTCTCGGCTATCCGCTGCTGCAGTCGGCGGATATCCTGATCTATCGCGCCAAGTACGTGCCGGTGGGCGAGGACCAGGTGCCGCATGTCGAGTTCACGCGCGAGGTGGCGCGGCGCTTCAACCACCTCTACGGCCGCGAGCCCGGCTACGAGGAGAAGGCGAAGGCGGCGGTGAAGAAGATGGGCAGCAAGAAGGCGCGCCTGCTGAACGAGCTGCGCGGGCGCTTCCTGGAGCAGGGCGAGGCGGAAGCGCTGGCGCGCGCGCAGGCGCTGCTCGACGAGCAGCAGAATCTCTCGCGCGGCGACCGCGAGCGGCTCTACGGCTGGCTGGAAGGCGGCGGCAAGAAGATCCTCGTCGAGCCCGAGGTCCTGCTCACCGAGGCTTCGCGCATGCCGGGGCTCGACGGCCAGAAAATGTCCAAGTCCTACGGCAATGCGATCGCGCTGCGCGAGGAGCCGGAAAGCGTGGCGAAGAAGATCCGCACCATGCCGACCGACCCGGCGCGGGTAAAGCGCAGCGATCCCGGCACGCCGGAGAAATGCCCGGTGTGGGCCCTGCACCTCGTGTACTCGGACGAGGCACGCAAGCAATGGGTGCAGAAGGGCTGCACTACGGCCGGCATCGGCTGCCTGGAGTGCAAGCAGCCGGTGATCGAGGCGATCAACGCCGAGCTCGCGCCGATCCGCAGCCGCGCACAGGTATACCTGGACGACCCGACTCTCGTGCGCAACATCGTCGCCGACGGTTGCGAGAAGGCGAAGCACTTGGCCGCCGAAACCATGCGCGACGTGCGCGAAGCTATGGGACTTACCTACACATGACCAGCGCCGCGGTAGCGAAGATTTACGGTGAGCCGGTTATCGAGCTGCCGACCGACCTCTACATCCCGCCCGACGCGCTGGAGGTGGTGCTGGAGGCTTTCGAAGGCCCGCTGGATCTGCTGCTCTACCTGATCCGGCGGGAGAACCTCGACATCCTCGACATTCCGATGGCGCCGCTCACGCGCCAGTACCTCGAATACGTCGAGATCATGCGTGCGAAGAACCTCGAGCTCGCCGCCGAGTACCTGGTGATGGCCGCGATACTGATGGAGATCAAGTCGCGCCTGCTGCTGCCGCGGCCGCCTTCCGCCGAGCCGAGCGAGGAGGATCCGCGCGCCGAGCTCGTTCGGCGGCTGCTCGAGTACGAGCAGATCAAGAAGGCGGCGCACGCGCTCGACGAGCGGCCGCAGGTGGGACGCGACGTCGTGGCGATCTCGGTCTGGATCGAGAAGACGCTCGGCGAGCGGCTTCCGGACGTCAACCCCCAGGATCTCGCCGAGGCCTGGCGCAGCCTCCTGCATCGGGCACGGCTGTCGCGCCACCACCACATTTCGCGGGAGGAGCTGTCGGTGCGGGAGCACATGAGCGGTATCCTGCGCACCCTGCGGGAGCGCCGGGTCGTCGAGTTTTCGGAGCTATTCAATCCGGCAAGCGGCGTTGCGGTGCTGGTCGTCCACTTCCTGGCGCTGCTCGAGCTTGCTCGCGAGCTGCTGGTCGAGATTACCCAGTCGGAGTGCTTCGCCCCCATTTACGTTAAATTAGGCGTTAAATTGGACGCCGCAAATAACTAGACGCGAAGAACGGCCATGCAAAATCCGTCGGAAGCTAAGCGAATCCTGGAGGCGGCGCTGCTGGCGTCGCCCGAGCCGGTCGGCATTGCGGAGCTGAAACGCCTTTTCGACGGTACGGTAAGCCCCGATACGATGAGGAACCTCCTCATCGAGCTCGCCGAGGAGTGGAAAGGCCGCGCCGTGGAGCTCGTCAACGTGGCGAGCGGCTGGCGCTTCCAGACCCGCCCCGACTTCCAGCCCTACCTCGAGCGCCTCTCCCCAGAGAAGCCGCCGCGCTACTCGCGGGCGGTGCTCGAAACGCTCGCCATCATCGCCTATCGGCAGCCGGTCACGCGGGGTGACATCGAGGAGATCCGCGGCGTCACCGTCTCCACCCAGATCATGCAGTCGCTGG
>DASQYN010000359.1:0-22010 GCA_035639215.1 Burkholderiales bacterium | reverse complement strand
ATGAGAATCCGGAGCTAAGCCCCGGCAGGAGGTTCAGCGCATACGCTGAGGCGGGCTACCGCCTGGCGAGCCAATGGCGGCTCACCGCGTACTACGAGGGCTATCGGTTTTCCCAATCCCCCGCAGTCACCGTAACGAGCGGCGCCACGGCGCGCAGTTTCGTTCAGCCGGAGTCCCGGCAAGACGAAGCCGGGCTGCGGCTGGAATATGTCTTCTAGGGGAGCTTCTCAAGGTTTTTCAACCAGACATCGGCGTTGCCATCCGAGGGCGCTCGCCAGTCGCCGCGGGGCGATAGCGACCCGCCCGAGCCGACCTTGGGGGCATTGGGAACGGCGCTGCGCTTATACTGGCTTGTCTGGAAGAACCGCTTGAGGAAGACCGCCAGCCACTTGCGGATTTCGGCAAGCCCGTACTTGGCCTGCCAGGCGTTCCAGGCGAGATAGGCGACTTTCGCCGGGGCATAGCCAAAGCGCAGCGTGTAATAGAGGTGGAAGTCCTGCAGCTCATAGGGGCCCACTGAGGATTCGCTCTTCTGCTCCCCGGGAATGAGCTCGGGGCTGATGTCCGTCTCGAGTACGCGCCGCAAGGCCCGCTTTACGTCGTCGCCGAATTCCTCCGATTCGGCATTCCATTCGATGAGATAGCGGATCAGCGTCTTCGGCACGCTGGCGTTCACGTTGTAATGCGACATGTGGTCACCGACACCGTACGTCGACCAGCCAAGCGCCAGCTCGGAAAGGTCCCCCGTGCCGACGACGAAGCCGCCGCGCTGGTTGGCGAGTCGGAAAAGATGGCTGGTGCGCTCTCCCGCCTGCACGTTCTCGAACGTGATGTCGTAGACCTTTTTCCCCTTGGCGAAAGGATGGCCGAGGTCTCTCAGCATCTGCAGGCACGAAGGGCGAATGTCGATCTCCTCCGCCGTGGCGCCGACCGCCCGCATCAGCTGCCATGCCTGGCTTCGCGTGCGCGTGCTCGTCGCGAAGCCGGGCATCGTGTAGGCGAGGATATTGCGGCGCTCAAGCTTGAGCTCGTCCATCGCGCGGGCGCAGACGATGAGCGCCTGCGTCGAGTCGAGCCCGCCGGAGACGCCGATCACCAGCTTCTTCGTCCCGGTCGCCCGCATGCGGGTGGTCAGGCCCTGCACCTGGATGCGGTAGACCTCCTCGCAGCGCCGGTCACGATTGGCCGAGTCGCTCGGTACGTAGGGCAGCTTCTCCACACGCCGCGCTAGCGCCAGCTTGCCCGCCGGCAAAGGAACGGCGAAATCCACCTTGCGGAACCGCTCGACCGAGGCGGCATGGCGAAGCGCGGAGGCGCCGAAGGTGTTCTGCCGCATGCGGTCGGCCAGCAGCCGGCCGAGGTCCACGTCGGCGAACGCGATCTGCGGCTCGACAGCGAAGCGCCGCGATTCGGCGAGCAGCGTGCCGTTCTCGTAGATGACGGCGTGCCCGTCCCAGGCGAGATCGGTGGTCGATTCGCCCTGTCCCGCGGCGCTGTAGAGGTAGGCGGCGATGCAGCGCGCTGACTGATTGCCGACCAGCTGATGGCGGAAGCCTTCCTTGCCGACGACGATGTTGGACGCCGAAAGATTGGCCACGACGGTGGCGCCGGCAAGCACGGCGAACGAGGAGGGCGGTGCCGGCACCCAGAGGTCTTCGCAGATCTCGACGTGCAGGACGAAATCCTTCCGCTCGGCATGGCGGAAGAGAAGCGCCGTGCCGAAGGGCGCGCGCTGCCCGGCAAGCTCGATCTCTGCCGCGCGCGAAGCATCGCCGGGCGTGAACTGCCGCGCCTCGTAGAACTCCCGGTAGTTGGGAAGATAAGTCTTGGGCACCACCCCGACCAGCCGGCCCTGGCAAACGAGCGCCGCACAGTTGTAGAGCTGCCCTTCGAGCGCTACCGGCAGCCCGACGAGGGCGGCGACCGGCAGGCCGCGGCTGCCAACGAGCAACCGGCGCAGCCCCTCCTCGGCGGCGTCGATCAGCGCCTGCTGGTGAAACAGGTCCTCGCAGCTGTAGGCCGAAAGGCCGAGCTCGGGAAAGACCGCAAGCAGCACTCGGTCGCGCGCTGCCCGCCGCATGAGCTCGAGCGTGGCGGTCGCGTTGTATTCGGGATCGCCGATGCGAACCAAGGGCGTAGCCACTGCGAGGCGCACGAAGCCGTGGCGGTAGGGGTTGAAGAAATTGGGCCGCGCCATAAACCATTCTAGCCCACCCAATAGTATGGTACTCTACGCCATATATGTGGCACGAGCGGGTTTTCCTGGCGCAAGGCCTCCTTGCCATCGATCTTGAAGCCGATCGGCGCTACCGCCTGCGCTATGGCGATCTCGTCGAGTACACGCCCGGCAAGCGACGCCTGCGCGGCCGCACCATGTCCTACGCGTTCCGCTCGGTGGAGCAGCTGCGCTACGACTTCGAGCGCGACGTGCATTCGGTGGGTGGCACGCTTGGCTAGACGGCTCGAGATCCGCGTCGGCCGCGGCGGCGATGCGCTCGACCGCTTCGAGGCGGGCTGGAACCGGCTTGCCGAGGGTGGCAAGCTCGCCGAGCTGCATGTGCTGACGCTCGAGGACCTTCCCGCGCTGCTTGGCGCGCTGACGCCGGCGCGTTGGGCGCTCCTCGGCAAGCTTCGCGAGGAAGGGCCGCTATCGATCTACGAGCTGGCGAAGCGCCTGGCGCGCGATTACAAGAATGTGCACACCGACGTTTCCAAGCTGGGCGGCCTGGGGCTGATCGAGCGCGCGCCGGACGGCGGCGTCTGCGTGCCGTGGGATGTCGTCCGCGCTCAGTTCTAGCCCGGCGGTCAGCCGCGGCACGAGCCCGGCAGATACTTGCTTGCGACGTTCGTGCCGTCGCTCGTGCTGCCGCATCTCCAGCCGAAGAGCTTCTGCGGCGAATCGGCGGCGATGGTCGCCACGGCGGCGGAACTCGCCAGCGGCGCGAGCGTCAGGACCGAGCTGTTAACCGATGCGCTGATGTTGCGCACGGTGGCCGTCACGACGCCGTCTGCGCTGGTCGTCAGGCCGGCGACGTACCGCGTGCCCTCGGTCGGGGCGAGCTCGCAGCCCCAGCCGCCGGGTCCGGGGACCGGCGAGACTCCGGACTGGTACGCCTCGGTGATCGCGACCCGGCAGCCGCTCATGGTCAGGATCACCTCGCTCATCTTCGAGCGCACCGAATAGTCTTGGAACGCCGGGAGCGCGACCGCGGCCAGGATGCCGATCACCGCCACGGCGATCATCAGCTCGATGAGCGTGAACCCGCCTGCCGATCGCTTCATAAAGTCTCCCGGGTGACAGCTTGAACGACCAGCGGCGCTTGCGCTGTGGCGGATTCCTCGCCGCCCTACAACCAGCCGGCCTTTTTGAAGCGTACCCATAGCCAGGCGTCGATCCCGGCCATGAGGCCGATCGACAGCGGGTAGCCGAGCCACCATTTCAGCTCGGGCATGTGCTCGAAATTCATGCCGTAGATTCCGGCAATCATGGTCGGCACGGCGACGAGCGCGCCATACGCAGCGAGGCGCTTGGTCACCTCGCTCTCGCCGATCGTGATCATCGCCAGGTTGACCTGGATTGCCGTGGCGACGGTGTCGCGCGCGGTATCAATGGACTGGTTGAGGCGGATGACGTGGTCGTGGATGTCGCGGAAGTATTCGCCCAGGCCGATGCACACGTGCGGCACACGACCGCCATAGAGTCTTCCGGTGTACTCGAGGAGCGGTCCGGTGACATGCTTCAACGTCGTGAGCTTCTGCTTCACATAGTAGAGCGTCTCGATGTTGCCGCGCGGCGAGGTGCCGGAGAAGAGCTGGTCCTCGATCTTTTCCAGCTCGAGCTCCACCGCATCGAGAACCGGGAAATAGCGGTCGACGACGGCGTCCATCAGCGCGTAGAGCACGTAGCCCGCGCCGTGGCGCAGCAGCTCGGGCTCGCGTTCGGCGCGCGCCCGCACGCCGAGCAGCGTCTGCTCGGTCCGCTGGCGCACCGACAGCACGTAGTTGCGGCCGACGAAGATGTCGATCTCGCCGATGCGGAACTCGTCGCCTGCGACCTCCAGAGTGTTCAGCACGACGAACAGCGAGTCGCCGTATTCCTCGATCTTCGGCCGCTGGTGCCCGTGCCGCGCGTCCTCGACCGCGAGCTCGTGCAGGCCGAACTCCTCGCGCATCTCCTCGAGCTCGGCGTCGGTGGCGTCCTTCAGCGCCACCCAGACGAAGCAGCCCGGCCGCGCGAGGTAGTTGCTGATCTCGCGCTTATCAATGTCCGCGAGCTTGCGACCCTCCTGATAGGCGACGCAGTTGACCAGCATGGGGCGGCATAATACGGACTTTTGCTTCGGACTTTTCCATGATGCCCGAAATCAGCCGCAGGGCCGCAAGCCTCGGAACCGAGAATGCCTTCGTCGTGCTCGCGGAAGTGAACGCGCTCGCCCGCCAGGGCAAGGACATCATCAGCTTCTGCATCGGCCAGCCGGACTTCCCGGCGCCGCAGAACGTGCAGGAAGCGGCGGTCCGGGCGATCCGTTCGGGCAAGCACGGCTACACGCCTTCGGCGGGAATCGACGAGTTGCGCGAGGCGGCGGCGAGATACCTCTCGCGGATGCGCCACGGGCTACCAATTCGCGCGCAGGATGTAGTGGTCGGCGCGGGCGCGAAGCCCTTCATCGCCTATGCCATCCTGTCCACCACGGACTACGGCGCGGGCGACGAGGTGATCTACCCCAACCCCGGCTTTCCGATCTACGAGTCGCAGATCGTCGCCAACGGAGCAAAACCGGTCCCCATCCCTCTGCATGAGAGCCGCAGCTTCTCGTTCGATCCGCGCGAGCTCGAGCGGCTGCTCACCCCGCGCACCAGGCTGCTCATCCTCAACTATCCACACAATCCCACCGGCGGCTGCCTGACGCGCAAGGAGCTGGAGGAAATTGCCCGCGTGCTGGAGAAGCACCCCCAGGTCTGGGTCTACGCCGACGAGATCTATTCCCGCCTCGCCTATGCCGAGGAGTTCTTTTCGATTGCGCAAGTCCCGGGGATGCGTGAGCGCACGATCATCTGCGACGGCGCATCGAAAACCTGGGCCATGACCGGCTGGCGGATCGGCTTCGCGTCGAACCCAGTGCTGGCGCCGGTCTTCACGCGCTGGATCACCAACACCGATTCGTGCGCCTCGCAGATCAGCCAGTGGGCGGCGCTCGAGGCCGTGAGCGGGCCGCAGGAGGCGGCCCAGGCGATGCGCGAGAGCTTTGTCGAGAGAAGGGACCTGATCGTCCGGCTGCTGAACGAGGTCCCCGGGGTGAAGTGCCAGGTCCCGGGTGGCGCGTTCTACGCGTGGCCGAACGTCACGGAAGCCTGCCGGCGCATCGGCGCTGCGGATTCCGAGGCGTTCAGGAAGCGCCTGCTCGGGGAGGCCGGCGTCGCGGTGCTCGCGGACATCCACTTCGGCTCGCGTGTGCCGGGCGAGGGCCAGCATGTGCGCTTCTCCTACGCCGCGTCCAAGCAGGCCATCGAATCCGGCATTGCCCGGATGGCGGACTTCATCGGCCGGAACACGAAGCAAGCGGCATGAGGCAAGTCTGGCGGCCGAGCGTCACGGTCGCCGCGGTCATCGCGCGCGGCGGACGTTTTCTCCTCGTCGAAGAGGAAGTCGACGGCCGGCGGGTGCTGAACCAGCCCGCCGGACATCTCGACCCGGACGAGTCGCTCGTTGCCGCCTGCCGGCGCGAGGTGCTCGAAGAGACGGCGCATCACTTCGCGCCGCGCGCGCTGGTCGGCATCTACCGCTGGCATTACGCGCCGAAGGACGTGACCTTCCTGCGCCTGTGCTTCTGCGGAGAGCTCGAGAGCAGGGAGGAAGGCCGCGGCCTCGACCGCGGCATCGTCGCCGCGCGCTGGCTGTCTTTCGAGGAGTTGCGGGAACGAAAGGCGCAGCACCGATCGCCGCTCGTCGAGCAGTGCGTGCGTGACTTCCTCGCCGGCCGCCGCTTCCCACTCGAGCTGTTCTCCCGGGAATTCGCATGAAGGTGGTGGTCGGCATGTCGGGCGGCGTGGACTCGTCGGTCGCGGCGCTGCTTCTCAAGCGCGAGGGCCACGAGGTGGTCGGCCTGTTCATGAAGAACTGGGAAGACGATGACGACGACGAGTATTGCTCGACGCGGCAGGACCTGATCGATGCGGCCGCCGCGGCCGATGTGCTCGGCATCGAGCTCGAGGCGGTGAATTTCGCCATCGAGTACAAGGAGCGGGTGTTCGCCGAATTCCTGCGCGAATACTCGGCCGGTCGCACGCCGAACCCGGACGTGCTCTGCAATGCCGAGATCAAGTTCAAAGCCTTCCTCGACCATGCGCTGCGGCTCGGCGCCGAATGGATAGCCACCGGGCATTACGCGCGTGTCTCGCGGGTGGAGGGGCGCTGCGAGCTCCTGAAGGGCGTTGATCCGGCCAAGGACCAGAGTTATTTCCTGCATCGTCTGAGCCAGGCGCAGCTCGCGCGGGCGCTTTTTCCGCTGGGCGCAATGCGCAAGGCGGAAGTGCGCCGCATCGCCCGCGAGGCCGGGCTGCCGAACCATGCGAAGAAGGACTCAACCGGCATCTGCTTCATCGGCGAGCGTCCCTTCCGCGAATTCCTGAATCGCTACCTGCCCCGCGTGCCCGGCCCGATCGTCGATGAGCACGGGAGGCAGGTCGGCCAGCATATCGGGCTCGCCTTCTACACGATGGGCCAGAGGAAGGGCATCGGCCTCGGCGGCGCTGGCGAGCCGTGGTACGTGGCGGAAAAGCGCCTCGCCTCGAACGAGCTGGTCGTGGTGCGCGGTCACGAGCATCCGTTGCTCTTGAAGCGCTCGCTCCAGGCGCTCGACGCCTCGTGGATCAGCGGCGGGGCACCGTTGCCCCTTTCGCGCCACGCGGCAAAGACCCGCTACCGCCAGCTCGACGCGCCGTGCCTGCTGTCCGACGTGGTGCAAGACGAGATCAAGGTGGACTTCGACGCGCCGCAGTGGGCGGTGACGCCCGGGCAGTCGGTCGTCCTCTACGACGGCGATACCTGCCTCGGCGGCGCGATCATCCGGCACTGAACCGCGCGGCCGTCCGGGCGCGATCTACTTAGCTGCCTCCGGCGCCGTATCGGCGAAGGCCGGCCGCTCCATCAACTTCCTATAGTGCTGCGCGAGCGAAGGGTACTGCGCCAGCCAGTCGAGCTCGGCGGGCTTGCGGAAGTCGAGCCAGCCCAGGCAGCAGCCCGCGGCGATATCGGCGAGCGAGTAGCGCTCGCCGTGGCAGAAGCCGCGCTCGCCGAGGTCCGCGCTCATCTGCTCGAGGCCGCGCTGCATGCGGGCGAGCTGCTTGTCGGCCCACGGCTTGCTGCGCTCTCGCTTGTCGCGCAACGACTCGTAGCGCACGAGCAAGCCAGCGTCGAGGACGCCGTCCGCGAGCGCTTCCCAGCGCCGTACGGCGACACGCGGCCGTGCATCGTCCGGGATCAGGCGGCTGATCGGCGAGACGGCGTCGAGGAACTCGACGATGACGCGCGAGTCGTAGAGCGCGGTACCGTCGTCGAGCACGAGCGTCGGGATCTTGCCGAGCGGATTATGCGCGTTGACCGGGTTCTCCACCGGTTGGACATCGACTATGCTGAGCTCGCACTCGATCTTCTTCTCGGCGAGGACGATGCGTACCTTGCGTGTGTAGGGGCTGGCGAGCGAGCCGAGGAGCTTCATGGCGGGCGCGCGATTATAAGGCTTGCCGTTACGTTGTTGCGTCGCCGACGCGTTGCCGTAGCTCCGGCAGCACCTCGCTTTCGAACCAAGGGTTTTTCCGCCGCCACAGCAGGTTGCGCCAGCTCGGATGCGGCAGCGGAAAGAACTCCGGGAGGTATTCGCGAAATGCACGCACGGTCTCGCCGAGCGTTTTCTTGCGTTCGCGAAGATAGAACGCCTGGGCGTAGCTTCCGACGAGCAGCGTCAGCCGGACCTGCGGCAGCGCGGCACGGAAGCGCGGCTGCCAGAGCGGCGCGCAGCGCGGCATCGGCGGCAGATCGGCGCCGTCTACCGTACCGGGATAGCACAGCCCGACCGGCACGATGGCGATGCGCGAGGTGTCGTAGAACGTGTCGCGGTTCATGGCGAGCCAGCCGCGCAGCACGTCGCCCGAGGGATCGTTCCACGGAACGCCGGTCTCGTGCACGCGCCGGCCGGGCGCCTGCCCGACGATCAGCAGCCGCGCGCTGCGCGCGGCGCGGAACACCGGGCGCGGCTCGAGCGCGCGCTTGCACAGCGTGCACGCCCGCGCCTCGCGGCTCACCTGCCGGAGCGATTCCCGAAGCAGCACTCGCACCCCCGTATAATAGAGGCCCATGCCCTCGCCGCTCGCCGCGCTTTCGCCGCTGGATGGGCGGTACGCCAAGGCAACGGATCCGCTACGCGCGTATTTCAGCGAGCAGGCGCTGATCCGCTACCGCGTGCGCATCGAGCTCGAGTGGCTGCAGGCGCTCTCGGCCGAGCGCGCCATCCGCGAGCTGAAGCGCTTCTCGCCTCGTACGCGGCGCGACTTCGCCCGCGTCGTCGAGCATTTCTCCGAGCAGGACGCCGAGCGCATCAAGGCCATCGAGGCCGAGACCAACCACGACGTCAAGGCGATCGAGTATTGGCTGAAGTCGCGCCTCGCGAAGAACAAGCAGGCGCACCGCTCTCTCGAGTTCGTCCACTTCGCCTGCACCTCCGAGGACATCAACAACCTTTCCTACGCGCTCATGCTCGCCGAATCGCGCGAGCAGGTGATGCTGCCGCGCCTGGACCGGCTGATCGAGGCCCTGCGAGCGCTTGCTCACCGGCACGCCAGCCTCGCCATGCTCTCGCGTACGCACGGGCAACCGGCGACGCCGACGACCCTGGGCAAGGAAATGGCGAACTTCGTGGACCGCCTCGCGCGTGCGAGAAAGCGCATTGCCGCAGTCGAGGTGCTCGGCAAGATCAACGGGGCGGTCGGTAATTACAACGCTCACGTCGTCGCCTACCCGGCAGTCGCATGGGAGCGCTTCTGCCGGCGCTTCGTCGAGCGCCTGGGACTCGTGTTCAACCCCTACACCACGCAGATCGAGCCGCACGACTGGACGGCCGAGCTGCTCGACGCCTACGCGAATGCCAACACGGTGCTCCTTGACCTCGATCGCGACCTCTGGGGTTACATCTCGCTCGGCTACTTTTCGCAGAAGCTGAAGGCCGGCGAGGTCGGCTCCTCCACCATGCCGCACAAGGTGAATCCGATCGACTTCGAGAACTCGGAGGGCAACATCGGGCTGGCCAACGCGCTGTTGCGCCACCTTGCCGAGAAGCTCCCGGTGTCGCGCTGGCAACGCGACCTCTCCGACTCCACGGCGCAGCGCAATATCGGCACCGCGCTCGGCTACACACTGCTCGCCTACGCGGCATGCGAGCGCGGCCTGAGCAAGCTGCAGGCCGACGCCCGCCGGCTCGCCGAGGACCTGCAGGCGAACTGGGAAGTGCTCGCCGAGGCCGTGCAGCAGGTCATGCGCCGCCACGGCGTGCCGGAGGCGTACGAGAAGCTGAAGGCGATGAGCCGGGGCAAGCGGCTTGAGCGCGGCGAGCTGGCGCGCTTCGTCAAGTCGCTGCCGATCCCGCCGGAGGCGAAGCGCCGCCTGCTCGCCCTCACGCCCGGGCGCTACACCGGGCTCGCGGCCGAGCTCGCCAGGCGCATCTAGTCCGGCTCTTCGCGCGCAAGTCCCATGCTGTACGCCGGCACGATCTTCCTGTCCTCGTTTCTGCTCTTCCTCGTGCAGCCGCTCATCGCGCGGCTCATCCTGCCGTGGTTCGGCGGCAGCGCGGCGGTGTGGACGACCTGCATGCTCTTCTTCCAGGCACTGCTCGTCGCGGGCTATGCCTACGCGCACGCGCTCGGAAAGCTGGGCGGCCGCCGCCAGGCGATCGTTCATTCCGTCCTGCTGGCTGGCGCGCTGCTTACGCTGCCCATCGCCCCGTCGGCGGCGTGGAAGCCGACCGGGGGCGACGAGCCGACCACCGGCATCCTGCTTCTGCTCGGCGTCAGCGTCGGGTTGCCTTACTTCGTGCTCGCATCGACAAGCCCGCTGATCCAGCTGTGGTTTTCGCGCGCCCGGCCCGGCGAAAACCCCTACCGGCTGTTTGCGCTTTCCAATCTCGCCTCGCTGATCGCGCTTCTCGGCTATCCGTTCGCCGTGGAGCCGCTGCTTGCCGGCCGCGAGCAGGTGAGCGGCTGGTCGTGGGCCTTCGTCGCCTACGCCGCGCTCTGCGCGCTGCTCGCGTGGCGAACGCCGCCGGCGAACGCGGCTACCGAGGCGACCGCCCGTCCGCCGATCGCGCCGAGCCGATATGCCTGGTGGCTGGCGCTCTCGACGACCGGCTCGCTGCTGCTGCTCGCCGTGACGAACCATCTCACCCAGAACGTCGCCTCCGTGCCGCTGCTGTGGCTCGTGCCGCTGACGCTCTACCTTCTTACGTTCATCGTCGCGTTCGAGGGCAGGGGATGGTACCGGCCGCGGCTCGTCTGGCCGTTCGTCACCGCCGCGCTCGCCGGGACCGCCTGGCTGCTGGTCGATACCGACCTCCACTATCGTCTCGGCCTGCAGCTCGGCGTGTTCCTCCCGGCGCTCTTCGCCGGTTGCCTTTTCTGCCACGGCGAGCTCTACCGCCTGCGTCCGCCTCCGGCGCAGCTCACGGCGTTCTATCTCACCGTCGCGGCCGGCGGAGCGCTTGGCGGACTGCTCGTCGCGGTCGTGGCGCCGGTCGTCTTCGACGGCTACTACGAGCTCGGGATAGGGCTCGCGGCGCTCGCCCTGCTCGCCGCGCTGCGGATGCCGGAGCTCGGCCGGCTGCCTCAGCTCGCGAGCCTCGCGGCGTTGCTCGGCATCGCGGCCTGCGCCGCGTACGACGGCTTGCGCGACCGCCGGGACGTACGCCTGGCCGAGCGCAGCTTCTACGGCGTGCTGCACGTCAAGGAATACGCGCCGGGGGAAGAAGGCCACCTCCGCCGCCTGGTGCATGGGACGATCATGCACGGCGAGCAGTACATGCACGGCGAGCTGCGCCGGCTCATCACGACCTACTACACGCCGAGCTCGGGAATCGGCGCGGCGATCGAGTCGAAGCAGGGCCATCCGGTGAAGGTCGCCGTCATCGGGCTGGGCGCTGGGACGATCGCCGCGTACGGGCGCGCCGGCGACGTCTACCGCTTCTATGAGATCGACCGGCACGTCGTCGAGATCGCGGAGACGCAGTTCACGTTTCTTTCGGACAGTGCCGCGCGGGTGCAGATCGTCCTCGGCGATGCGCGGCTCAGCCTGGAAAGCGAGCCGCCCCAGGGCTTCGACGTGCTCGCGGTCGACGCCTTCTCCAGCGATGCGATCCCGGTTCACCTCATCACCCGCGAGGCGCTCGGCACCTACCTGCGGCACATGAAGCCGGACGGCATCGTCGCCTTCCACGTATCGAACCGCTTCCTCGACCTCGTGCCAGTGGTGGCGCGCATTGCCCGCGAGCAGAACGCCCACGCGGTGCTCGTCGAAGACGATCCGGACGAGGACGACCCGAGCAGCCGTTCGCGCAGCGACTGGGTGCTGGTGTCGCGCAGCGAGCGGGCGCTCGCCGCCAAGCCGATCGTCGAGCGCGGCGGCGAGCCGGCGCAGGACCGCGCGGAGTGGCGTACCTGGACCGACGACTACTCGAACCTGATCCAGATCCTGAAGTGAGAACTAGACGACTGCCCCCTCGTGCTCGTCGCGCCCGTGCGCGCGGCGCACCGGCTTGACGAATTGGTCGCGCTTCGCCCCGAACCACATGACCAGCGGGCTCGCGACCAATACCGACGAATAGATTCCGAACAGGATGCCGATAGTCAGCGCCAGCGCGAAGTAATGCAGCGCGGGCCCGCCGAATAGCAGCATGGTCCTCACCATCATCTGGGTGCAAAGGTGGGTGATGATCGTGCGCGAGATGACGCCCGTGATGGCGCTATCGATCACTTCGGGCGTGCTCGCCTTGCGCATCTTGCGGAAGTTCTCCCGTACCCGGTCGAATACCACCACGGATTCGTTCACGGAATAGCCGAGCACGGCGAGCACCGCGGCTAGAACCGGCAGCGAGAATTCCCACTGGAAGAAGGCGAAGCACCCGAGGATGATCACCACATCGTGCATGTTGGCGATGATCGCGGCGAGGCCGAAGCGCCACTCGAAGCGCATCCACAGGTAAAGCACGATGCAGACGCCGGTGATCAGCAATGCCAGCGAACCGTAGTTGGCGAGCTCCGAGCCCACTTGCGGCCCGACGAACTCCACCCGCCGCAGCTCGGCGCTCGGATCCTGCGTCTTCAGGAGCTGGATGACCTTCTGCGACAGGTCGGCGCTGGACTGATTACCGGCGAGGTGCATGCGGATCAGCACGTCGCGCGACGAGCCGAAGTTCTGCACTTCCGACTTGAACCCGCCGCCGTCCAGCGTCTTGCGGATGGCGTCGACGTCGGCCGCCTTCTGGTAGTTCACTTCCAGTAGCGTGCCGCCCGTGAACTCGATCGAGAAGTTCAGTCCCCGATGGACGAGAAAGAACACCGCGGCGAGGAAGGTGATGAGCGAGATGACGTTGAAGATCAACGCATGCCGCATGAAGGGGATGGTCCGCCGGATCTTGAAAAACTCCATCGGCTATCTCCAGGCGGTGTTGCCGATCGACAGGCGCGCCACGCGCCGACGATGGCCGTAGGTCAGGTTCACGATGGCGCGCGAGACGACGACGGCGGAGAACATGGAAGTGAGGATGCCGAGGCAGTGCACCACCGCGAAGCCGCGCACCGCGCCCGGCACCATGAGCAGCGATAGGCCGACGATCAGCGTCGTCACGTTCGAGTCCAGGATGGTGGCCCACGCGCGCTCGTAGCCCGCCGCAATGGCCGCTTGGGGGGTCGCGCCGCCGCGCAGCTCTTCCCGGATGCGCTCGTTGATCAGCACGTTCGCGTCGATCGCCATGCCGAGGGTGAGCGCGATCGCGGCAATGCCCGGCAACGTAAGCGTGGCCTGCAGCATCGAGAGAAGCGCGACGAGGAACAGCAGGTTCACCCCCAGCGCCAGCGCCGAGATGACGCCGAAGAGCACGTAGTAGATGGACATGAAGACCACGATCGCCGTGAAACCCCAGCGCGTCGCGTCGAAGCCCTTCGCGATGTTTTCGCGCCCCAGGCTCGGTCCGACGGTGCGTTCCTCGACGATCTCCATCGGCGCGGCCAGCGCGCCAGCCCGAAGCAGCAGCGCCACGTCGTTCGCCTCGGTGGTGGTCATGCGCCCGGAGATCTGCACGCGCCCGCCGGGGATCTCGCTGCGGATCACCGGCGCCGTGATCACCTCGCCGCGACCCTTCTCGACGAGCAGGATCGCCATGCGCTTGCCGACGTTCTCGCGCGTCACCTCCTGGAAGATGCGGGAGCCCTGCCCGTCGAGCCGCAGGTGCACCGCCGGCTCGTTGGTCTGGCTATCGAAGCCCGGCTGCGCATCGGTGAGGCGATCGCCCGTGAGGACCACCTGCTTCTTCACGAGGAGCGGCTGGCCGTTCCTCTCGACGTAGAACTCGTCGCCGAAGGGTACCTGCCCCTTGGCGGCGGCGGCGAGCGTCGCCGGGTCCATCTTCTCCTCGTCCACCATGCGGATCTCGAGGCTCGCCGTGCGGCCGAGGATCTCCTTCGCCTTCGCCGTGTCCTGCACCCCGGGGAGCTGCACGACTACCCGGTCGGCGCCCTGCTGCTGGATGACCGGCTCGGCGACGCCAAGCTCGTTGATACGATTGTGCAGCGTCGTGATGTTCTGCTTGAGCGCGTATTCCTGCGTGCGCTTGACCGCCTCGGCCTTGAGCGCCCCGACGAGCAGGAAGTCGCGTCCGTCGTCGCGCTCGGCGAAGTTGAGGTCGCCACCGAGCGTGTCGAGCAGCACGCCGCGCGCCTTGTCGCGCGTCGCCGCGTCGCGGAAGCGGATGCGCAGCGTGTCGCCCTCGCGCGTCACGCCGCCATAGCGGACGTCCTTGTCGCGCAGCTGCGAGCGCACGTCGGCGACCAGACTTTCCAGTCGCTTGGTGAGCGCCGCCTGCATGTCGACCTGCAGGAGGAAATGCACGCCGCCGCGCAGGTCGAGGCCGAGGTACATGGGAAGCGCGTGGATGGCAGTGAGCCAGTTCGGCGAGGCGGGAAGGAGGTTCAGCGCCACGACCAAGGCTGGGTTGGCCGTATCGGGATTGAGCGCCCGGTCGACCACGTCGCGGGCCCTGAGCTGGGTGTCCGGATCGGCGAAGCGCACGCGGATGCTGTTCGCGTCCATCAGCGCGCCGGTGTAGGCAATGCCGTCCTTCTTCAGCACCCCCTCGACCTGCTCCATGACACCGGCGTCGATCTTGACCGAGGTGCGCGCGCTCGACACCTGCACCGCAGGGGATTCGCCAAAGAAGTTCGGCAGCGTGTAGAGGAACGCGGCGACGATGGCGATGCCGATCAACGCGTACTTCCAGGTGGGAAAGCGGTTCACTGAATCGCTTTTATCGTCCCTTTGGGCAGGGCCGACTGGACGGCGCCCCGCTGCACGACGATCTCGGTGTTCGGCGCGATCTCGATCGTCGCGTACTGGTCGCTGAGCTTGGTGATTCTGCCGAGCAAGCCGCCCGCGGCGATCACCTCGTCGCCCTTCTGCAGCGCCTCGATCATGGCCTTCTGCTCCTTGGCGCGCTTCATCTGCGGACGGATCATCAGGAAATACAGCAGCACGAACATGAGAATGATGGGCAGGAACGTCATCAGCCCGCCATCGGCGCCGCCCGTCGGTCCCTGTGCGTATGCAGTTGAGATGATCACTGCGGATCCTCTTGGGAGTTCTCTGGGGAAAGCGCGGGATTATAGCGTTTCCGCTCTTCGAGCAGCCGAGCCGCGGTGGTCGCGAAGCGGCCGGCCTCGATTGCACTGCGCAGCGCCCGCATCAGGTCCTGGTAGTAGTGCAGGTTGTGGATGGTGTTGAGCCGCGCGCCCAGCATCTCGTTGGTCTTCTGCAAGTGGTAGAGGTAGCCTCGCGTGAAATGGCGGCAGGTGTAGCACGCGCAGCGCTCATCGAGTGCCGCGACGTCATTGCGGTAGCGGGCATTGCGGATCTTGAGGTCGCCGCGGGCGGTGAAGAGCCAGCCGTTGCGCGCGTTGCGCGTCGGCAGCACGCAGTCGAACATGTCGATGCCGGCGCCCACCGCCTCGATGATGTCTTCCGGCGTACCCATGCCCATGAGGTAGCGCGGCCGCTCGGCAGGCAGTCGCGGCACCAGGTGTGCGACGACGCGCGAGCGCTCTTGCTTCGGCTCGCCCACGGAGAGCCCGCCGACCGCGTAGCCGTCGAAGCCGACCGCCTGCAGGGCCGCGAGCGACTCGTCGCGCAACGCCTCGTACATGCCCCCCTGCACGATGCCGAACAGCGCGTTGCCGCTCCGCCAGGCGTCACGCGAGCGCCGCGCCCAGCGCAGCGACAGGCGCATCGACTCGGCGGCCTGCGCTTCGCTCGCCGGGTAGGGCGTGCACTCGTCGAACACCATGGCGACGTCGGAACCGAGCCCCTGCTGGATGCGCATCGATTCCTCGGGCGTCAGAAAGAGACGATCGCCATTGATCGGCGAGGCGAAATGCACGCCGTCCTCGGTGACTGTGCGCAGCGCCCCCAGGCTGAACACCTGGAAGCCGCCCGAGTCGGTGAGGATCGGACGCTCCCAGCCCATGAAGCGATGCAGGCCGCCGTGGCGGTCGATCACCTGAAGGCCCGGGCGCAGCCACAGGTGAAAGGTGTTGCCCAGGACGATCTGGGCGCCGCATTGGGCCACCTCCTGCGGCGAGACGCCCTTTACCGCGCCGTAGGTGCCCACCGGCATGAAGGCCGGCGTGTCGACCCGGCCATGGGCGAGCTCGAGCACGCCGCGTCGCGCGGCCGCGTCGCGGTGCGTGAGGGTGAACTTCATCGCTCGATCAGCATCGCGTCGCCGTAGGAAAAGAAGCGGTAGCGCTGGGCGATGGCGTGCCGATACGCGCGAAGCAGGTTGTCATGGCCGGCGAAGGCGCAAACGAGCATGAGCAGCGTCGACTTGGGCAGATGGAAGTTGGTCAGGAGGCGATCGGCAACGCGGAAGGCGAAGCCCGGCATGATGAAGAGATCGGTCTCGCCCTCGCTGGCGCCACGCAGCGCCCAGGTCTCGAGCGCGCGCAGCACGGTCGTGCCCACCGCCAGCACCCGACGCCCGGCGATCGCCTGGGTCGTTTCCGGCGGGATGCGATAGCGCTCGCTGTGCATGCGGTGCTCTTCGACACGCTGCACACGCACCGGCTGGAAGGTGCCGAGGCCGACGTGCAGGGTCAGCTTGGCGATGCGCGCGCCGCGCGCGCGCAGCCGCTCGACAAGTGCCTCGTCGAAGTGCAGTCCGGCGGTCGGCGCCGCCACCGCCCCGGGGACGGCGGCGAAGATCGTCTGGTAGCGCTCGGCATCTTGCGCATTGGCGGGGTGCGCGATGTACGGCGGCAGCGGCACCGTGCCATGGCGCTCGAGCACGGCATCGACATCCTCGGAGAAGCGCACATGGTAGAGCTCGCCCGCCCGGCCGAGCACCGTTGCCCGCACATCGCCGATTCTCACTTCGGTACCCGGCTTCGGCGGGTGCCCGGCGCGAATCAAGGCGAGCGCCTCCCGCCCATCGAGCGGCCGCTCGACGAAGATCTCCACCGCGCCGCCGCTTGGCTTGCGGCCGAAAACACGCGCCTTGACCACTCGCGTATCGTTCAGGACGACGGTGTCGCGCCCGTCCACCAGCTGCGGCAGATCGGCAAAGCGCAGGTCGCGCAGCCCGCCTGTGCTGGCGTCGAGGTGCAGGAGGCGGCTCGCGCTTCGCTGCGCCGCTGGGTGCTGGGCGATGAGCTCCGCCGGCAGCGCATAGTCGAACTCGGAGAGCTGCATCTCGGGCGAATTATAATTTCGTGCCTCGGCGCGGCCCGGGCCGGAATGGCGGAACCGGTAGACGCAGCGGACTCAAAATCCGCCGGTGGTGACACCATGAGAGTTCGAGTCTCTCTTCCGGCACCCTCGCCAAGCGGCGAAAAAAACGTTCAGACTGAGAGCGGTTTGCTGGACACTGCCCGGGGGCGGGCGTAGGCTTTTTGACGCGGGTCCGTTCTCCTGGGGGGAGTGCATGGCGAGGGCGCAGGTTCGGGTGCTACCTGCGGTGCGCAACACGGTCATGGTGGTCGACGACCAGTCGACCGGCCGCGCCATCCTCGAGCAGGTCGTGCGCAGCGTGGACGAGCGCGTGATCGTGGAAGGTTTTGCCCGCCCGGTCGACGCCGTGGTCTGGGCGACCCGCCACATCGCCGACCTCGTGCTCGTCGACTACATGATGCCCGACATGGACGGCATTGAGTTCGTCAAGCGCCTGCGCGCGCTTCCGGGCTATGAGCACGTGCCGATCGTCATGGTAACGGTGCACGACGACCGCAAGGTGCGCTACGCCGCGCTCGACGCAGGCATCACCGATTTCCTCACCAAACCCGTCGATGCGCGCGAATGTCTTGCGCGCTGCCGCAACCTCCTCACGCTGCGCCGGCAGCATCTCGTTCTCGAGGACCGCCGGCGGCTGCTCGAGCACATGGTGGAAGACGCGACGCGCGAAGTGCGCGAGCGGGAGAAGGAGACACTGCTCCGGCTGGCCCGTGCGGGAGAGTTCCGCGACGAGGAGACCGGTTATCACCTTATTCGCATGTCGCGCTACTCGCGGCTCATCGCCAACGCGCTGGGGCTGGACCGGGACGAGGCGGAAACGGTGGAGCTCGCCGCGCCGTTGCACGATATCGGCAAGATCGGCATCCCCGACCAGATCCTGCTCAAGCCGGCCAAGCTCGACGCCGCGGAATGGCAGGTGATGCGCCGCCACCCCGTGATCGGGCACGAGATCCTCAAGGGCAGCGCGTCCAAGTACGTTCGCATGGGCGCGCTGATCGCGCTTGGACATCACGAGAAATACGACGGCTCGGGCTATCCGAACGGTCTGGTGGGCGACCACATTCCGCTTTGCGCGCGGATTGTTGCGGTCGCCGACGTGTACGACGCTCTCACATCGGTGCGTCCTTACAAGCCAGCCTGGTCGACGGAAAACGCGCTCGAGTACGTCGCGTCGCAGGCCGGGAAGCACTTCGACCCCCGGTTCGTGGAGGCCTTCATTGCCGCAAAGCGCGAGGTGATCCAGGTGCAGAACGAATGGCGCGATCCAGCGCAGCCACGCTGAGCGGTTGGGTGCGCAGCGCCCTGGGCGCGCTCCGCGCGCGCTTCGCCGCGCGTCCCGACACCGAGCACGAGCAGGCGATCGTGCGCCTGGTGGTGGGCGCCCTTATCGTCTTGTACGTCCTGCCGGGGGCCGTCGCGCGGGCGCTGTCGCCGACGATCTTCGTCATGCTCGCGTACCTGGGCGTCGCGCTGGTGATCTTCCTGCATATCCTGCGCTCCCCGGGCCAGTCGACCCCTCGGCGCGTCGTCGGCGTGCTTGCCGACCTTACAACCCTCACCTGGGTGATGGCCAGCGTCGGTGAGCGTGCGGCACCGCTTTTTCTCGTCTACGTGTGGGTGACGCTCGCCAACGGCTTCCGCTTTGGCCAGCGCTTCCTGCTGCTTTCGCTCGGGCTGAGCGCCGCCGGTTTTGGCGCGGTGTTGTGGTACTCCGACTACTGGCACCGGCAAGAGACCGTGGGCTACGGACTGCTCCTCGGGTTCGTCGTGCTCAGCCTGTACGTTCGTTCCCTGGTGACGAAATTGTTCGACGCCGTGGCGCGAGCCGAAGCCGCGAACCAGGCGAAGCGACGCTTCATATCGGTGGTCAGCCACGAAATGCGCACGCCGCTCAATGCGATCATCGGGATGGCGGACCTGCTGCGCGAAACGACCATGACGCGCGAGCAGGCTGACATGCTGCAGACGATGCGCAGCTCGTCGCGCGTGATGCTGGCGCTCGTGGAGGACGTGCTCGACTTCTCGAAGATCGAGGCCGGCAAGCTCGTCCTCGAGAAGACCGACTTCGACCTGCACGCGCTGGTGAACAGCACCTGCCGCATCCTTGCAACGCAGGCCGCGTCGAAAGGCCTCGAGTTCGTGGTCTCGATCATGCCGGAGGTTCCGCCCGCCCTCCGCGGCGATCCCTACTACCTTCGCCAGATTCTCATCAATCTCGCCGGCAATGCGATCAAGTTTACCGAGCGCGGCAGCGTCACCGTACACGTCTCCGCGCAGCTCGAAACTGCGGCGGCCGTGCGTCTCAAGTTCTCCATCCGGGACACTGGAATCGGCATCGCGCCCGAGGCGCAGTCGCGCATCTTCGAGAGCTTCACCCAGGCCGATCAATCGACGACGCGGCGCTTCGGCGGCACCGGTCTCGGGACGACGATCGCGAAACAGCTCGTCTCGTTGATGGGCGGCAGGATCGGCGTCGAAAGCGCGGTCGGCTTGGGCACGACCTTCTGGTTCGAGCTGGACGTCGACAAGCAGCCGGAGCGGCTAGGCATCGGCACGGGAGAGCTCGCCGGTGCGCGCATCCTGCTGGTCGGCTTTCGACCCGCCGACAGCGAAGCGCTGGAATCGGCTTTTGCCGGGTGGGGCTCGGCGCCGATCGCCGTAGCCAACGTCGAGGAGGGGGCCGCGCGTCTCGTCGCGGAGATCAGCCTCGCCAGGCCTTATCACAGCGTGCTTATCTATTCCGGGAACGAGGGTACCAGCCTCGCGCGCCGCTTCCGTAGATCGGCGCCGCAGCCCGTGCCGCCGCTTGTGCTCGTCACGCCGGAGGGGACGGCCGTCGAGCGCTTCGAAGCGCTCGCCGGCGGTTTCGGTGCCGTGCTGCAGCTGCCTATCGACAAGCGGCTGCTCTTCAACGTGCTGCATTCGGTGTCGGCAGGCGAAGAGGTCGCCGAGGGCGTCGTGCGCCTCCAGGACTATGCGCGTCGTACGGCGTCGGGCCGGAAGCTGCGCGTGCTGGTCGCCGACGACAACCCCACCAACCGCGAAGTCATCGGCAAAATCCTCGAGCGCGGCGGCCATGCCGTCACGCTGGTCAACGACGGCGAGCAAGCGCTCGAGATGCTGGAGCGAGAGCGCCCCGACATCGTGCTGCTCGACCGCAACATGCCGAGGATGGGGGGAATCGAGACGCTGCAAGCCATCCGTGTCCTGACGGGCGGAATGAGCCATCTGCCGGTAATCATGTTCTCCGCCGACGTCACTTCCGAGGCGAAGCGCGAAGCGCTCGAGGCGGGGTGCGACGCCTTCCTCGGCAAGCCGATCGAGGCCCTCAAACTGCTGGAGGAAATCCACGCTCTCACGAGCTCGCAGGCAGAGCCTCATCGCCGCCGCACGCCCATTGCCGTCGTCCCGACGACGCCGGAGCTCGAAGCGAGCCGCGCCGTGCCCGTCAACGCCGAGACGCTGGCTCGCTTGCAGGAACTGGGCTCCAACCCGGCGTTCGTCGAAAGGCTGGTTTCCGTATTCCTCGCCGACAACGCAGCGCTGATGAGCCGTATCGAGCAGGCGCTTGCGGGCCGAAACTATCCGGAAATTCGCCCGCTTCTGCACGCCATGAAGGGGTCGTCGGCGAGCATGGGGACGGACCGCCTGACGGCGCTATGCGGGAAGATCGGCGCGCTTTCCGACAGCGAGCTTCGCCTGCAGTCGGCCGGCCTTGCGCGGATGTTGACCGAGGAGCTCGCGCTGGCACGCAGCGAGCTGGACAGTTATCTAAGGGAACACCGGCAGTCCGCCGGTTAGATCGCCGCTCGCGCTAGCGGGAACTGCTAGCATCGCGCGAAGCGACACGACTCACTACGGGGGGAAATTGTCCAGCGTACGCATACCGGAATCGGGGGCCGCGAGGTTGTCGTTCTTCATCACTCTCATCGAGATGACGGATGCGAACCGACGGGAGCTGGAGACGATCCCGTAGGTCCACGCGATGATCCACCACGGCTTGTCGCTCGCGGAATACAAGGCTTTCCTGCACGACCTCTATCACGTTGTCTGGCATTTTTGCCCGATCATGGCCGCCGCCGCGGCAAGATGCAGCGATCGCTACCGTGACGTCCGCTACGATCTGTACCGCCGCATACAGGAGGAAAAGGAGCATGAAGCATGGGTGCTCGAGGACATCGAAGCCATCGGCGGCGATGTCCAGGCGGTGAAAGGCGGTCTGCCAAGTGCGCCGGTCCAGGCCATGATCGCGTACAACTACTATGGCGCCGAGCACATTCATCCTTGCTCGGTCCTCGGAATGCTCTACACCCTTGAGGTCGTTTCTTCCGTTTACGGCGGGAGGGTCTCCGACGCCATTGCCGGCGCGCTCGGCCGGGACGTCGCTGCCGGCGGCTTCAAGTTCCTCTCCTCACATGCGGCGATGGATTTGGATCACATGCAGCAGCTGAACCGCCTCGTGAAGACGATCAGCGACACGGACGCGCAACAGGCGATCATCAACTCGACGCGCGTCAACTTCTATCAGTTTGGACGCATGTTCGGCGAAGGCGGTTTCGAGTCCCTGCAGCAGGGCTGAACCCTCGCGCTCAGCCGGCAGCCATGGCAACCTCGCGCTGCTCTTCGGCAACGGCCGTAGCAGTGATGTCGCCGAGATCGCCTGCCTCCATGCGGCGCATCTGTGCCCGTACGATCCTGCCCATCATCCTCAGATCGCGGTCTTCCAGCCGCAGCGCGGCGTCAACCCAGGTATCGGTGACGGCATCGAGCTCTTCCCGTGTCACCGGCTGCACGCACTGTCGCGCCTGGTAGACCGCCTGCATGCCGTTGCGGCGGCGCGCGTTGCCGGCGATCCACTGGCGCACTGCGGTCTCGCCCTCGCCATCGGCGGCCAGGACGTCGACGACTCCCATTTCGTGCAGGCGCTTGGCGGAAAGGACGCGGCCGGACAGGATCAGCTCTTCTGCTGCCCGCA
>DASQYN010000358.1:0-7400 GCA_035639215.1 Burkholderiales bacterium | reverse complement strand
TGAGCCTCGGCGGCGGCGGCAGCTTCACCAGGCCGCGCGCCGTGTCGACCAGCTCGCCGTTCAGGTCGCCGTCGGCGTCGTGGCCGATCTCTCCTCCCGGCGGGCTCTGCGTGCCGCGCGTGATGCTCCAGCGCGCGAAGGCCGCCGAATTGAGGATGAACTCGTGCCCGCCGCGGATCAGCACGACCGGATTCTTCGGCGCGGCGCGATCGAGCTCGGTGCGGTGCGGCAGGCGCTTTTCGTGGAGCTGCGCCTCGTGCCAGTCGGCGTTGGAGACGATCAATTCGCCGGCCGGCGCGCTGTTCGCTCGCGCCGCCACTGCCGTGAGGAGCTCCGAAATGCTTCGCGCCTTGGAGAGATCGACGCCCGGGCCGCCGCCCGCGTTGTGGAGATGGCCGTCGATCAGCCCGGGAATGACCGTGCGGCCTTTCAGGTCGATCTCCTTGGTGTTCAGCCCGCCCCTCGCGCGCACCGCGTCGTCCGCCCCGACGGCGACGATGCGCTCGCCGCGGATCGCCACCGCCTGGGCGACGGAAAAGTCGCCGTCCACGGTGACGATCTTGCCGTTGTAGAGCACGAGATCGGGCGTTTCGCTGCTGTCGCTCGATCCCGTCGCGCACGCCGCCAGCAGGCAGGCGAATACGGCGGCCCAACGCCTCGCGTTCATTCGAGTCCTCCTCGGGTCGGTTTACCATAACGTACCGCATTCACCGCCGCATTCCCATGGCCGCCAACGAACAGCTCGCTATGCTGGTGCAGCCCGACCGGGTGCACCGCGCGCTGTATGCCGACCCGGCGATCTTCGAGTTGGAGATGGAGCGCATCTTCGGCCGCGCCTGGCTGGTGCTCGGGCACGAAAGCCAGGTGCGGAAGGCCGGCGACTATTTCACGACCCGCATGGGGCGCGAGCCGGTCATCGTTGCCAGGCACGAGGACGGGTCGGTGAGGGTCCTGGTCAATCGCTGCGCGCACCGCGGCGCCATGGTCTGCGCCGAGGGCCGGGGCAATACCGAGCGCTTCGTCTGCCCTTACCACGGCTGGAGCTATGACCGCGCTGGCGAGCTGAAGGCCGTGCCCTTCGCTTCGGGTTACCCGCCAGAGAAAATCGCCGGTTTACGGCTAGCCCAGGTCCCCCGAGTCGCGACGTATCGCGGCTTCATCTTCGCTTCGCTCGCCGAGCACGGCGAGAGCCTGGAAACGTTCCTCGGCCCCGCGCGCGCCTCGTTCGACGACTTCATCGACCGCGCCCCGGGCGGCGAGCTGGAAGTCGCCGGCGGCGTCTTCAAGCACGCCTACAACGGCAACTGGAAGCTGATGCTCGAGAATCACCTGGACGGCGCGCATCCCGCCTGGGTGCATGCCTCGTCGGTCTCGGTGGCGCGCGGGGCGCCGGACCCGGGCGAGCCGGGCGAGGAGCACTACTACGACATCGCCGTGCGCCAGATGCGGCAGAACGGCGCGCCGGACGCGGTGTGGGAGTCGACCGGCATCTGGGCGACGCCGCGCGGCCACGGCTACATGGGCGACTACCACGACGACAAACGCCTGGTGGACCGATTAGGCGAGAAGGAGGCGGATCGCATCCTGCGCGTCACGCTCTGGAACACGGTGATCTACCCGAACTGCTCGTTCATGAGCCAGTTCCGACAGCTTCGCATCCTCCACCCCGTCAGCGTCGACCGCTCGGTGGTCTACACCTATTCCTTCCGGATGAAGAACGCGCCCGAGCGCATGTTTCGCGATACGGTGGCTTTCGCCAACGTGGTGAACGGCACCGCCTCCTGGGTGCTCACCGACGACCTCGAGGTCTACGAGCGCATCCAGAAGGGCTTCGCCTCGGGCGCGCTGGAATGGGCCTACATCGGACGCGGCCACGGCGCGGATGTCGCCGACGGCGCGGCGGCGAGGGGCAAGACCGGGACGAGCGAGGTCTATATCCGCGCCCAGATGCGCGCCTGGCTGGACTACATGACTCGTGACGCCTGAGCAATTTCTTTTCCATGAAGCGCGTCTGCTCGATAGCCAGCGCTACGAGGAGTGGCTCGAGCTCTTCACCGAGGACGCCACTTACTGGGTGCCGCTCGAGCAAGGACAGAAGGACCCGTTCGAAACCTCGTCGATCATCCACGACGACCGCACGCTGCTCGGATTGCGGGTAAAGCAGCTGCGCCACCCGCGTGCGCACGCAAGGGTGCCGCTCGCGCGAACCGTCCATCAGGTGGCAAACGTGCTGGTGGAGAAGGACTCGCCCGAGGAGGTGCTGGTCAGCTCGACGCTGAGCGTCATCGAGTTTCGCAGCGAGAAGCAGCGCCTCTACGGCGCGCTGGTCGAGCACCGCCTGCGGCGAAACAACGACGCCTTCCGTATCGCGCACAAGCGGGTCGATCTCGTAAACTCGGAAGGTGAGCTGGACGGCATCTCGATCTTGCTTTGAAACCCCGTAATTCCCAGCCGGTGATCATCGCCGGAGGCGGCATCGGCGGCCTCGCGGCGGCGCTCGCGCTCGCGCGCAAGGGGTTTCGCTCGCTGGTCCTGGAGCAGGCGCCGCAATTCGGCGAGATCGGCGCCGGCATCCAGATCGCGCCGAACGCCTGGCACGCCCTCGACGCGCTCGGCGTCGGCCAGCTGGTGAAGAAGGAGGCGGTGTTCATCGAGCACCTCTTCATGTTCGACGGGGTGAGCGGCGAGAAGGTGATCGACATTCCGCTCGATGCGCGCTTCGCCAGGCGCTTCAACAACCCCTACGCGGTCACCCATCGCGCCGACATCCACGGCTCGCTGCTCGACGGCTGCAAGGCGCTGCCCGAGCTGATCAAGCTGCGCACCAGCACGCGCGTGAGCGGCTTTCACATCGATGGCACGTCCGTGACGGTGGAGACGGTGAGCGGCGACAGGCTCAAAGGCGCCGCGCTCATCGGTGCGGACGGCGCTCGCTCCGTGGTGCGCGACGCGATCGTCGGCGACGCGCTGCCCGCCTCGACCCTGCACAAGTGTTATAGGGCGGTGCTAAACATCGACGACGTACCGCAGGACCTGCGCTTCGCCGCCGCGACGCTCTGGGCGGCGCACAACACCCACATCGTCCACTACCCGCTGCGCGGCTGGAAGCTCTTCAACCTCGTGGCGACGACCATCGGCAAACCGATAGCCGAGGGGCACAACGAAGTGGCGGCGCCCGAGGAGGTATTGCCGCAGTTCGCCCACTACTGCGACAAGCCGCTGAAGCTCATGCGCACGCCCAAGCAGTTCACGCGCTGGGCGCTGCGCTACCGCGAGCCGGTCGAGCGCTGGACGCGGGGCCCGGTGGCGCTGCTCGGCGACGCGGCGCACCTGATGCTCCAGTACATGGCGCAGGGCGCGGCCATGGCGATGGAGGACGCGGTATGCCTCGGCGGCTGCGCCGACGCCGCGGACGGCGATTTCGCGAAGGCCTTCGGCGAATACCAGGAGAAGCGCGTCGTGCGCGCCTCGCGCGTGCACGTCTCGGCGAACTCGCTCGTCGGCATGATCTTCCATGTGCCCGACGGCCTGGAGCGCCAGATCCGCAACGACATCTACCGCGGCCGCTCGCCCGAGCGCTACTACGACGCGCTCGAGTGGGTCTTCACTCCCCCGGATTACGTCCGAAACTTCCGCTGAACCTCTCGGCTGAACAGCGGCCCCGGGTCGAGCTCACGCCGCGGCTCATGGCGCTGCTCACCGCCGCCACCTTCACCGGCGCGAGCTCGATCCACTACCAGACGCCGATGCTCGGCGCGATGGCGCGCGAGTTCGGCGCCGGCGCCTCGGCGATCGGCTGGGTGCCCACCCTCACCTTCGGCGGCTTTCTCTTCGGCATCGTCTTTCTCGTGCCGCTCGGCGACCGCATCGACAAGCGCCGGCTGATCCTCGTCCAGTACTTCGTCAATATCGCGCTGCTCCTCGCCGCGGCCGCCGCCCCGGGGCTCGCCGCCCTCGCCGCGGTCAGCTTCGCGATCGGCGTGTGCGCCTGCTATGCGCAGAGCATCGTGCCGCTGGTGGCTGAGCTCGCTCCGGACAGGGGTCGCGGCCGCGCCGTCGGCACGATCCTGACGGCGCTTTTCCTCGGCATCCTGTTCGCCCGCATCACCGGGGGGTTGGTGGCGACCTACCTGGGCTGGCGCTGGATGTACGTGATCGCCGCGCTCATGTTCGTCGCGCTCGCCCCGGCGCTGCTCGCGCGGCTGCCGCACTCGCGGCCGCACACCTCGCTTCCCTATCGACGCCTGCTCGGCTCGGTGCTCGGCCTCATCGCCACGCATGCCGACATGCGGCGCGTCGTCGGCATCCAGCTCCTCCTCGGCGTCTGCTACGGCGGGTTCTGGGCGACCATCGCGACGATGCTGCTGACAGTCCACGGGCTGGGCCCGACGGTCGCCGGGCTGATCGGCATCCCGGGCGCCGCCGGCATCCTGATCGCGCGGCCGGCGGGGCGCTGGCTCGACAGCCGCGGTCCCGGCCCGATCGTCGCGTGCGGCATCGCCCTCATCATCGCCGCCTACGGCGTATTCGCCTTCGGCCTGTGGTGGCCGGCGGCGCTCGCCGCGGGCGCCGCGCTCCTCGACTGCGGCCTGCGCGCGACCATGGTGGCGAACCAGACCGTCGTCAACTCGCTCGCGCCCGACGCGCGTAGCCGCTCGAACACCGTATTCGGGCTCGCCGTGTGGAGCGGCAATGCCGCGGGGGCCTTCATCGCGAGCAGCGCTTTGGCGCACAGCGGCTGGCTCGCCGTTTGCGCGATCTCCGCGGCGTCCGCCGCGGGCGCCCTCGCGGTGCAGCTCTTCGTCTCTAGGCGACGCGGTGCTGCAGCTCTCCCACCTTCTCGATGAAAAGCCGCAGCTTGTCGCCGGACTTGAGGAAGCGGTTGCGCGGCATGCCGACGCCGGCCGGCGTCCCCGTAAGGACGAGGTCGCCGGGATAGAGCGTCACGCGCGAGGAGAGCATGGCGATCTGCTCCGCGGTATCGAAGATCATCTTGCCGGTGTTCGAGTCCTGCATCAGCTCGTCGTTCACCCAGAGCTTGATGGCGAGCTTTTGCGGGTCGCCGATCTGCGAGGCGGGGACAATCCACGGCCCGAGCGGGCAGGCGCCGTCGAAGCACTTCTGGCTCACCCAGTCGTAGTGGAACGGCGTGCTGGCGGGCACCTTCTCGCGGCGCATCGCGTCGCGCGCCGACAGGTCGTTGGCAATGGTGTAGCCGGCGACATAGTCGAGCGCATCGGCGACGCTCACGTCCTTCGCGGTGCGGCCGATCACCGCCACGAGCTCGACTTCCCAGTCGACCGCCTTGGAATACGCGGGCAGCTTGACGACGGTGCCTGGGCCCACGATCGAGCTCGAGGTCTTCACGAAGTGCCAGGGCTTCTCGCCCAAGTCTTTCATGGTCGGCCCCGGCTCCTTGCCCTGCGCGCGCAGCATCTCGGCCATGTGGTCGGTGTAGTTCGCGCCGGCGCAGAAGACGGCGCCCGGCGCGGGCACCGGCGCGAGCAGCTTCGCCTTGCCGAGGGGAATGCCTTTCTTCGTGCCGGGCTTCGCCCGGCGCAGCTCGGCATGCGCCGCGCGCCAGTCGCGCAGCACGGCCATCATCGTGGAGTGCGCCGGGTTGCCGGTGAGCTTCGCGGCGTCGTAGATCTGCTCTCCGATCAGCGCGCCGGCGCGCGAGCCGTCGGAGGTCTGGAAGGTGACGAGGCGGTAGTCAGTCATAGATGCGCGGGCATGCATGATATTAACGGATCGATTCCCGGGCGCCGGCGACGAGGTCCGCGCCGATCTCGCCGATCGATCGCACGCCGCAAAGCTGCATCGCGCGCTCGAGCTCGCTCGCGAGGATCTCTAGGGCGCGGCGCGCGCCCGCTTCGCCGCCGGCCATCGCGCCGAAGAGCGTGGCGCGGCCGGTAAGCACGCCGTGCGCGCCGAGGGCGCGGGCCTTCAGGATGTCCACGCCGCGGCGCACGCCGCCGTCGAGGAGCACCGTGATCCGGTTTCCGGCGACCCGGACCACTGCCGGCAGCGCATCGAGCGTGGCGGCCGCGCCGTCGAGCTGGCGCCCGCCGTGGTTCGAGACCACGACGCCGTCGCAGCCGATGGCGGCGGCGCGCTCGGCGTCGTCGGGCCGCTCGACGCCTTTGAGGAAGAGCTTTCGCGGCCAAAGCTCGCGCAGGCGCTGCACCTGCGTCCAGTCGAGCGCGGCGTCCATTTCCCGCCCGACCGCCGTGGCGATGTCGGTGCCCTTGGGCGTGCTGAAGCGGTAGCCCTCGAAGTTGGCCATGCCCGGCAGGCCGTGGCGCAGGATCTCGAAGAGCCACGCGGGCTTGAAGAGCACGTCGCGCGAGTTGCGCCAGTTCGGGTTGTAGGGCGTGCGAAAGCCGTTGCGCGGATCGCGCTCGCGCTTGCCGGATACCGGCAGGTCGACGGTGACGAGCATCGCCTCGTAGCCCGCGCTCTTCGCCCGGGCGACCAGCTTCTCCCGGAATTCGTGCTCGCGCACCGCGTAGAGCTGGAACCAGAGCCGCCCGCCCACTTCCTCGGCCACGCGCTCGATCGTGAACGCGGAAGGCGTGGCGAGAGTGAACGGCACGCCGAACGCCTTGGCGGCGCGGGCGAGCGCGAGCTCCGCGCCGGCGCGTCCGGCGCTGATGCCGCCCGTGGGCGCGATGGCGAGCGGCAGCGCGGTTTGCTTTCCCAGCAGCTCGACTTTCGTATCGATCGTCGCGACGTTGACCAGAACCCGGGGCAGCAGGCGCACGCGCTCGAAGGCGGCGCGGTTCTCGCGCAGCGTCGTCTCGTCCTCCGCGCCGCCGTCGAAGAAGTCGAAGATCGCGCGCGGCAGGCGGCGCTTCGCCATCTCCCGCAAGTCCTCGATGCTTATCGCTTTTGTGACATCCGAGATCATATAATTCGCGGCCTGCACTCTACCGCCTGAGGGTCCTTTCGTGTTCCGCCTTTTCGCAATCATCCTTGCGTTCCCACTGGCGGCGTTCGGCCAGGCTTACCCTACGAAGCCGATCCGCCTGATCTGTCCCTTCCCGCCCGGCGGCGCGGTCGACATCGCCTCGCGCGCGACCGGCAATGCCCTGACGAAGATCCTCGGCCAGGTGGTCGCCGTGGAGAACAAGCCGGGCGCCGGCGGCAACCTCGGCGGCGTGGAAGCGGCGCGCGCGGCGCCTGACGGATACACGATCTTCATGAGCACGAGCGGCATCCAGGCGATCAATCCGGCGCTCTACGCGAAGATGCCGTTCGATCCGAACAAGGACCTGGTTTCCGTCGCGCCGCTCGTCTCGCTGAACAACGTGCTCGTCGTCAATCCCTCGCTGCCCGCGCATACGGTGAAGGATGTCATCGCGCTCGCCCGGAAAGAGCCGGGCAAGCTCACCTACGCC
>DASQYN010000357.1:0-2971 GCA_035639215.1 Burkholderiales bacterium | reverse complement strand
GGTTCAGCACCACCTACATGGTCAAGGACGACGGGCCGATCAAGCGCGTGCAGGACCTGAAGGGCGGTACGATCGGCGTGGTCGGCTACAAGACCGCGACCGACCTTTGGGCGCGCGCCGGGCTGCTCAACGCCGGGCTCGTGCCGGACAAGGACACCAAGGTCTTCTCGCTCGGCTTTCCGGCGATGGGCGAGGCGGTGCGCACCGACAAGATCCAGGCGGGCACCTTCGTCGAGCCCTTCTACTCCGCCGAGGTCGCGAAAGGCGGCCTGCGCAAGCTCTTCACGGCCCGGGAAGCGGTCGGCTACGACCACGAGCTGCTCGACGTCTGGTTCGGCGAGAAATTTCTCAAGGCGCACCCGGACGTCGTGCGCGCCTTCCTGTCCGACTATGTGGCCGTGACCAAGTACTACCTCGCCCACACCGAGCAGGCGAAGCGCGACCTGCACAAGGCCGGCTTCGTCCGCACCCCGGTCGAGATCTACGTCAAGAACGCCGACTGGAAGCGCGACCCGGACGCGCGCGTCAACGTCGACAGCCTGAAGAAGCTCAGCTCCTTCATGCTGCAGAAGCTCGGCTGGCTGGATAAGCCGGTCAACGCCGACGACATGGTGGACCAGAGCTTCCTGCCGCGCTGAGAGGCTAGTCGGCGAGCACGACCCCGGAGCCGCCCATCTCGGCGGGCAGGTCCTTCATCTTCGGCAGCCCATCGCGCACCCGCAGCCTGGTCTCCTGGTAGTTGACGTGCACGCCCGCCTCGTAGCGGAACTCGGGGATTACCGCCGCGTAGACGTCCACCAAGCCCCAGGACGGGTGCTCTGTGAAGAGGTGCCCGCCGCACGTCTTGCACCATTTGCGCTGGCTGTTCGGCGTCTTGGCGAAGACGGCGATCCTGTCCGCGCCCTGCGTGATCCGCAGCGCCTCGGGCTTCCATAGCGTAAAGGCGTTCACCGGGCCGGCCGACCACGCCCGGCAGGAATCGCAATGGCAATAGCCCATCGCGGCCGGCGTGCCGTTCACCGTGAACTGGACCGCGCCGCAGAAACATGTGCCCTCGTATGTCTTACTCATGTACCCCATCCGTAAGTTGGAGGCCCCTACTATCCGTGACATGCGGGCTGCCGCCTTTGCCGGGGCGCCGCCGTTCTTGACCGAAAAGCCATGGATCCGCTCTCCGACATCCTGAAATCCGTGCGCCTCGAAGGCGCGGTGTATCTCAACGGCGAGTTCACCGCGCCCTGGTGCATCCGCGGCGAATGCGCTCTGCCGAGCGTGCGCAGGCGGCTCGCCGGCGCCGAGCACGTGGCGTTCTTCCATTTCGTCGCCGAAGGCTCGTGCAAGGTGCGGCTCATCGACGGCGAAGAAACGCTCGAAGCCAGGGCCGGCGACGTCCTTCTCTTTCCGCAGGAGAGCCGCCATCTCATGGGCAGCGACCTGCACCTGGCGCCCATGGAAAACGACGCTTCGCTCGCCCCCGCGCCGGATCTCGATCCCGCGCTCTTCCACATGCGGCACGGCGGCGGAGGCGCCGCGACGCGCTTCGTCTGCGGCTACCTGGCGCTCGACCGGACCCTCTTCTGCGCCCTCTTCCAGGCGCTGCCGCCGGTCCTGCGCATCCCGGTGGGCGACGCGTCGTCGGCCCCGCTGCTGCGCGAGCTGCTGCGGGCCGCGGTGTGCGAATCCTTCGCCGGGCGGCCGGGCTCCGGCTCGATCCTCGCCAAACTCGCCGACCTGCTCTTCGTCGAAGCGCTGCGGCGCTACGTCGAGTCGCTGCCCCCCGGCGGCAAGGGCTGGATCGGCGGTCTGCGCGACCCGCGCGTCGGGCGCGCCCTCGCGCTCATGCACCGTGACCCCCATTGTGCGTGGACCGTGGACGAGCTCGCGCGCGAGGTCGCGCTGTCGCGCTCCGCGCTCGCCAAGCGCTTCGCCTCGCTGGTCGGCGAGCCGCCGATGCAGTACCTGATCCGCTGGCGCCTCGCGCTCGCCGCGCAATGGCTGCGGTCGGGCCCCGAGCCGGTGATGCGCATCGCCGAGCGCAGCGGCTACGACTCCGAGGCCACCTTCAGCCGCGCCTTCAAGCGCGAGTTCGGCCTTCCGCCCGGGAGCTGGCGCCGCCTGGCGGCGCAAGGTTCATGACCCACGCACAGAAAGGCACCGCATGAGACCCCTGTTCTTCGCTGCTTTCGCCCTCGTATCTTCTGCGGCCTACGGCCAGGAGACGATCATCCTGGTGCGCCATGCCGAATTGCTGAACGCGCCGATGTCCGGCCCCAAGCAAGTGCCGCTTTCCGAGGCCGGCTCGGACCGCGCCCGGCGGCTGGCGGGCCTGCTCAAGGAGTCCGGCATCGGCGCCATCTACGTCACCGATTTCGTGCGCACACAGAAGACCGCCGAGCCGCTTTCCCAGGAGCTGCACAAGCCGCTCACCGTGATCCCGAAAGGCGACCCACGCCGGCTCATCGAGCGGCTTCGCGCGAGCCGCGACGCGCATGCCGTGCTGGTCGTCGGACACTCCGATACCCTGCCTGGCCTGCTGAAGACGCTTGGCTATCCCGGCGACATCAAGATCGACGCCCAGGATTACGGCAACTTCTTCGTGGTGATGCAGAAAAGCGAGGGCGCTTCGGGGTTCCTGCGGCTTCGCTACTAGGCGCCGAGCTTGGCGGCGAACTACCCGGCCGCTCCCGGCCAGAGCCAGAGCAGCAGCGCCACACCGACGCAGAACATCGCGAGCGCGATCACCCATGCCGGCATGTTGTTCTTCATAGCGTGTTCGCCTGGCTGTTCCACCTCGGCTCGGACTTGAGCTACTTCAGAGGCTTCAACGGCTGCGTCAGCTCGTCTATGAGGTCGGCCAGCGCGAGGGCCTTGCTGTTCGTCATGTCCGCGCCGCCGTAGAGCCACGCATCAAGGGTGTCTTGGCTCACCTTCATGCGCCGCGCGAGTTCCGATCGTCCGAACTTTTCTACGG
>DASQYN010000356.1:0-3323 GCA_035639215.1 Burkholderiales bacterium | reverse complement strand
GTGCTCGGCCTCCATCTGCGCGAGCTCGCCGAAGATGCGCGCCAGCTCCTCGCGGCCCTCGTCGTCCATGCGCTCGGCGAGCTCGCTGTAGCGCTCGGCCGCTTCCCGCTCGATGGCGATCGCGTGGGCGTACAGCTCGGCGGGCGATTGGATGGCTTGCATGAACTTACTGTAGGCTTGGCTCCCCCGTCCCCCTTGACGAAGATCAAGCCATGTTCAGGCACATCCTGGTTCCCACCGACGGCTCCCGGCTCGCCCTGAAAGGCGTGAAAGCGGGCGTCAAGCTGGCGCGAGCGTTCGGCGCGCGCGTGACCGGACTGTACGTGGCGGCGCCCTACCTGCCGCCGATGTACAGCGAGGCGTCGCTGTACCTGAGCGGCGTCTCCGAAAAGGACTATCGCAGGGAAGTCGAGCGCCAGGCGAAGAAGGCGCTGGCGGCGGTCGAGATCGAAGCAGGCCTCGCGAAGGTTGCGTGCAAGCTCGAGTCGGCGAGCGACGTGCAGCCCTGGCGCGCCATCCTGCGCGTCGCCCGCGCGCGCAAATGCGACGCCATCGCGATGGCCTCGCATGGCCGCGGCGGCCTGGGCGGCCTGATCCTCGGCAGCGAGACCGCGCGCGTCCTCGCGCACTCGAAGATCCCGGTGCTCGTGACGCGTTAGGTTCATTGACTTCGCTCAACGGCGGCGCCGGAGCGCGCGCGCACGATAGCCGCATGCGGCGCGCGCTCCTGCTCTTCGTCTTCCTCGCCGGCGGCTGCGCGGCGTTCCGGCCGGATTTCACGTCGGTCGCGCGCAGCGAAGGCGCGGCGGTGGTCAACATCAGCGCCGGCTCGGGTGCGCCGGCCGACGACGACATGCCGCTGCCTGCCGAGGAGGCGGGGGAGCCGGTTCCGCCGCTGCTCACGGGACCGCTTTTCGGCTCCGGCTTCCTCATCACGAGCGACGGCTATATCCTCACCAACGCGCATCTCGTCGAGCAGGCGCCCGACGAGATCGTGGTGCGCCTCGCCGACCGGCGCGAGCTCAAGGCAGAGCTGGTTGGGGCCGATCCGGTGAGCGACATCGCCCTGATCAAGATCGCGGCGAGCGGGCTGCCGCGGGTGCGTATCGGCGACTCGCGCAAGCTGCAGCCGGGACAGTGGGTGGCGGCCATCGGCTCGCCCTTCGGCCTCGAGCGCAGCGTCACCGCCGGCATCGTCAGCGCCACCGGGCGCATGCTTCCCGAGGAGAGCTACCTGCCCTTCATCCAGACCGACGTGGCGGTGAACCCGGGCAACTCCGGCGGCCCGCTGTTCGACCTGCAGGGCGAGGTGATCGGCGTGAACTCGGTGATCTACAGCGCGAGCGGCTCGTACGCCGGCGTGTCCTTCGCGGTGCCGATCGAGGTGGCGATGGACGTGGCGCGCGAGCTTCGCTTGTACGGCCGGGTGACGCGCGGCCGCATCGGCGTACGCCTGCAGGAGCTGACGCCCGAGCTCGCCGCGGCGCTCAGGGTGCCGGGCGGCGAGGGCGCGCTCGTCCTCGACGTGCTTCCCGACGGGCCGGCCGAGAACGCCGGCCTGCGCGCCGGCGACGTGATCGTGCGCTTCGGCGGCAAGCCCTTGCGCGACCACGGCGACCTGATGCGGCTCGCGTCCGAGGCGCAGCCGGGCGAGCTGGTCCTCGCCGAGTTCATCCGCGACGGGCAGCGCCAGCGCGTCTACGTCACGGTCGGCGAGGCGAAGCGCAGCCCGCCGGTGCGCCGGCCGGCGCGGCCGGCAGGCGAGCCGCTCGGCCTGGTGCTCACGCCTTCCGAGGACGGCCTGGAAGTGAGGCGGGCCGAAGGGGCGGCGCAGCGCGCGGGGCTCCAGCCCGGCGACATCGTCGTTTCCGTGAACGGCAAGCCGGTGCTGACGCCGCGCGAGTTCGATGCCGCCCTGGCAAGCGTGGCGAAAGGCGCCGGCGTCGCGCTTCTCGTGCAGCGCGAGGGCGCGCGTCGCTTCGTCGCGGTGCGGCCTGCCGAATGAGCTCTATCGCGCCCGATCCTGCTCGAGCAGATCCAGGCGGTAATGTGCGGCGTCGAGGTAGTCGACCAGCTCGTCGATCTCGACGCGCGTGAAGCGCCGGCCGCTCTGCGCCGCCCAGCGTTCGACCGCGGCGCGCAGGTCGGCGTAGCTGCTTATTTTCGAAGCGTAGCGGTCGACGAGACCCTCGCGGTGGCAGCTTACGCAGTAGGTATCGTAAAGCGCCGCGCCGCGCGAAACGTCCTGCGCCGCAGCGCTGGCTGTCAGGCAAAGCGCGACGGCGAAAACAGCGCCTGCCCGCTTGATCTGGCTCAACACGTCGGCGCTAATATCGGGCGAATCTTCAGCGAGGAGGTCAAAAAATGCATTATCACTACTTCACTCTCGAGCAGCGCAGCACGCTGGAAAACGCCATCCGCTCGCGCCTCGCCGAGCCCGGCATGAAGGACGCGCTCGAGCGCCTCCATACGCCGCAGTTCGGCATCTGCGAGTCCTGCGGCGCGGACATCGCCTACGTGAAGCTCGCGGGAAATCCGCGCCTCACCCGCTGCCCCGCCTGTAAGTAGCTCACGGACGGCCGGTCGGCAGGCGCAGCGTGAAGGCGGAGCCGCGGCCGAGCGCGCTCTTCACTTCCACCGAGCCGCCGTGCTGCTCGACGATGCCGCGCACTGCGGCGAGGCCGATCCCGGTCCCGGAGAAGCGCCCGGCGACGTTCGAGCCGCGGCGGAAGCGCTCGAACACCGCTTCGACCTCGCTCGGCGGAATGCCGATGCCGCTGTCGCGCACGCTGAAGAGCAGCTGATCGGCCTCTTCGCGCAGCTCGACTTCGATCTCGCCGCCCTCGGGCGAGTACTTGATCGCGTTGACGACGAGGTTGTCCATGGCGCGCTGCAGCCGCGGGCCGTCGACGACCGCCATCAGCTCGCGCGGCGCGGCGAACCGCACGCGATGCCGGCTGCTCGCCTGCTGGCATTGCGCCACCACCTCGCGCGCGAGCGCCGCGACGTCCTGCAGCTCCTTCCGCAGCTCGAGCGGCCGGCCGAGCTCGAGCTGCGCCAGGTCAAGGAACCCGTCGAGCATGCCGGCGATGCGCCGCGAGGCCGACTGGATGTGCGCGATGCTCGCCGCGAGGCGCTCGCGCGGCACGTCGCCGCGCTCGAGCGTCCGCTCGAGCAGGTCCGCCGCGCCGCGGATCGCGGAGAGCGGGTTGCGCAGGTCGTGCGCCGCCGAGGCGAGAAAGTCGTCGCGGGTGGAGAGCGCGCCGCGCAGCTCCGCCGCGAGGCGCTCGGCCTCGCCGCGCGCATCGAGCGCGCGCTGGTAG
>DASQYN010000355.1:0-4889 GCA_035639215.1 Burkholderiales bacterium | reverse complement strand
GGTGACGACGATGCGCGCGAAGCGCACCGGCAGATCGGTCGTCTCGGCGATCACCCAGACGCCCGCCTCGGGGCCTTTCGGCCCGCTGACCACGCCGCCGATGTCCGTGGCGCCGATTGTGACCTGCTGCGCGACGACGCTCGTGCAGAAAACGAGCGCAAGGGTGAACAGCAACGAGGCCCGTCTCATGGCTTGTCCTCCTCCCAGGAAAACTCGTGCGCGCCTAGTCTATCGAACCGATCGCGCCACGTGCGGTTTCTTCGCGAGGAAAAGATGGTCCGCGCCCAGCCCGGTCAGCCTGAGCGCCTGAAAGGCCGCCTTTCGCAGCCGCTTTTGCTTGCCGTCCAGCCTTCGCACGAAGCGCACATAAGTGCTCAGTGTCTCGTACGCGACGGTTTCGAAGCCTGCCCGCTCGACGAGCTGTCGGCAGGCGGCTTTGGAAAACAGGTTGATGTGGTGCGGCGGGTCGATCATGTTCCAGCGCCGCAGGCCGCGCAGGCGCCGGTGGATGCACGAGGGGTTCGGGGTGGTCAGGAAGAGCATGCCGCCGTCGCGCAATCGGGCGTGCATCCCGCGAAGCAACGCGAGCGGATCCGCAACGTGCTCGAGCACGTTGAACGAAGTGACGAGGTCGTAGGTCGTCGGGAAGCGCTCGAGCGGCAGGTCGGAGAGCTCGACGCCGAAGAGCGCCTTCGCGTAGCGGATCTCGTTCGCCGAGACCTCGAGCCCCTGCGCGTTCAACCCGAACTCCGTCTTTGCGAGGTGGACGAAGTAGCCGTTACCCGCGCCCACATCCAGGACGCCGGGCTCGCCGAGGAAAGCGACCGCCTTGCGGAGAAGGTAGCGCCAGCGGAAGCCCCATTCCTCGTCCACGGCTCGCGCCGAGCGCAGCGCGACGGTGTAGTACGCGCCGGACTCGTATTGATTCGCATCGTAGGCAATGTCCGCCATGAAGGAGCCGCAGGTCCGGCAGCCATAGATCGGAGTGCCGTTCTTCTCGAAGAGCCGGCGCGGCTTGCCGTGCCCCGGGTTCGAGATGCAGGTCGTGATCAAAGCGTGCTCCTTGGTCGGAAGAAGCCGAGCAAGCGACAAGCAATCCGCGAGCCGCGGCAGCGCGCCGACCCGCAATAGCGGCCACTGCTACCCCATCGCCGGCGCCGTCGCGACGGCGAAAGACTGCGGTCAGCGACCGCGCCGATCGTCTGGCGTGCCGCTTGCTAGGCGCCGGGCATGAGTTCCGCCGACGAGGAGGTAGAAGTGCTGGCGCGGCCGGAGCACCGCGCGGAGCTGCCGCTGCGGCGGCTGCTCTGGCTGTACCTCAACCCGTTCGCCCTGCTGAAGAATGTGTCGGTCGGTCCGCCGCGGCTGCGCGCCGAAGCGCTGCGTTATAACCGCGCGCGCCGAGGCATGCTGCTTCTCTATCTGCGTCGTTGGGCGGCGATCGGCGCCGCCTGCCTGATGGCCGAGCTTCCCGTGGCGACCTGGGCGGCGGGCTCGCCTGTGCTCGGCGTTACCTTCATCGGCCTGGAGCTCGGCTTTGCCTTCGCCGTATGCGTGCTGCTTCTAGCCGGCGCGGTGTACGTGCTGCTCGGCTTTGACGAGCTCGACTAGCCAACCACGAGAGCGCCGTGCTGGCTCTGGCCCTCGGTCATGCCGCGTGCCTTCATCCACTCGTACGCGCGGTTGAAAAGCTCGGGCTCGTAGTAGTCGACGTGCTTGTAGTGCACGAACGCGCGCAGCAGCTCGTTCGGCTGAAGGGCGCCCTTCGCATGCGCGGTGACGTGGTGCGCGTACTTGTAGAAGTCGGCGTTGATCAAGTCGACCGCGACGTTCTCCGCGTCGTAGTAGGTCTTGCGCTGCTCTGGCGTGAGATCGGCCGCCACCACCTCGCCGCCGCGGTAGAAGGACGCGGCGATGATGTGCGCGCCTTCCTTGAGCGCCAGGCTGACGAAGGGCTCCATGATGGTGATGGCGCGGTAAGCGCCGTCCTTCAGGCCCGCCCAGCGCCGCTGCGGCAGGCCGCCCTGCGCGATCTTCACGTGCTCGCGACCGACGGCGCTCTCGAGCATCTGGATCGTCGTGTAGTGCGAGCCGGTGAGCTCCTGCACGACCACCGGCACGTCGGCCATGTCGCGCGGCGTCTGCAGCCGGTCGTCGAAAGTGACGATCGCCTGCGCCGCCACGGCGGCGCGCAGCGCCGCCAGCTTGCCGCCCCGCGTGCCGCGCTCGAGGCGGTCGATGCTCGCCCACTCGCACACGTTGTAGCTGTCGGCCGAGCCGCACTCGAACAACTCTTCTTTGAGACGCTGGAACACCGGCTTGTCGGCGGTGTCGCGCTCGCGGTCCTCGTAGGTGGCGGTGAAGCTCACGTCGAGGCCCGCTTTGGCGAACAGACCTTCCTCGATGCCGACGATGACCGGCAGGTCGAAGACGGGGTTATTGGGAGCGATCCTGACTTTCACGCTGGCGGCCATGGCATTTCCTCCGGGTCGCTACGATACACCGCCGACGCCGGGACGTTCAATGCGTCATTGCAGCACGACGCCGGCTTCCCGGATGACGTTCGCCATGCGCGCGAACTCGCTCTTGACCGTCCGGCCGAACTCTTCCGGAGAGTTGCCGTACGTTTCGAAGCCGAACGACGCAATGCGCGCCTGCACGTCCGCCGACGTCAGCGCCCTCACCGCCTCCCGGTTCAGCAGCTGCACTATGGCGGGCGACGTGCCGGCCGGAGCGAACAACCCGCCCCACGCCACGAACTGCATTGGAATGCCCTGCTCGCCAAGCGTCGGCGTGTCGGCGAGAAGCGGCAGGCGGTGGCCGCTCGCCATGCCTAACGCATTGAGCTTGCCCTGCTTGATGAGCGACGCGACGATCGGCACGCCGGCGAATGCGACGGGAATCTGGCCGGAAACGACATCCATCGCCGCCTGCGGCGCCCCCTTGTACGGCACGTGGACCAGCTTGGTCCCGGTCAGGCGCATGAATATTTCCATCGCGAGCTGCTGCGCGCTGCCGTTGCCGCCCGAGGAGAACTCGAGCTTCCCGGGACGCGCCTTCGCGAGCGCCACGAGCTCGCCGGTGGTCCTTGCCGGCACGGAAGGATGCGCGACCAGCACGAACGGAATGCCCACCATCTGCGTGATCGGTGAGAAATCGTGGAGCGAATCGTAGCGAATGCCCTTCTGCAGGTTGGGCAGCATGGTGATGATGCCGTCGTTCGCCGCGAGCAGCGTGTAGCCGTCGGGCGCCGAGCGCGCGACGCGCTCCGTGCCGATCTGTCCCGAAGCGCCCGGCTGCGCCTCGACGAGGAAGGGCTGGCCGAGCGCCCGGCTCAACTTCTCGGCCACCATGCGCGTCACGATCTCCACCGAGTTGCCCGGCCCGAGCGGCACGACGATCTTCACCGGCTTCGCCGGATACTGTTCCGCGAGCGCCGGACCGCCAAGGCAGACGAGCGCCAGCAAAACGATTGCCATGCGTTTCATGGTCATCTCCTCCAGGCTGTCAGCACGTACGTTTCCTCGGGATAGGCAGCGCCCTCGCCGTCGGCGAAGGCGGCAAGCTGCTGCCTCACGCTCGCGCCGACACGGGCTCGGGCGGACGCGTCGGCTCGCGCCACTTCGGGCGCTATCGGCGTAGCGCTGAGGTGCTGGAGCGCGAAGCGCTCGAGTTCCGGCAGCCGCACGGTGATACGGCTGACGCGCACGTCCACGTCGGCGAAACCAGCATCGGCGGCGAGCCGCACGAGCTCGGCGCGCGCTGGGGCGCGGCGCGACGCGCAGAACCGCGAAGCGAGCTCGTCGCCGAGGGTTTGCCGCAGCGCCTGCCCTAGCGCGGCGTTGTAGCGGCCAGTGCTGTTCCAGACGCTGAGGGCGATGCGGCCGCCGTCGCGCAGCACGCGACGCATCTCGCGCATGGCGAGCGGCGCGTCGGGGAAGAATTGCAGGCCTTGCTGACAGAGCACGGCATCGATGCTCGCGTCGGCTAGCGGAAGCTCGAGCGCGCTCGCCCGCTGCCATTCAATGGGCGCGCCCTCCGGCGCCGGCAACGACCGCGCGACGTCGATCATGCCGGGATTGAGGTCGACGGCGGTGATCCGCCCGGTGGGCCCGAGGCGTTTCGCGGCCGCGCGCGCCACGACGCCGGTGCCGCAAGCCAGGTCGAGCATGTGCTCACCACAAGCAAGGCGGGCGGTGTCGACGAGAAGCGGCGCCCATGGGCCGAGGATGTAGCGCGCGACGTAGCGTTCGTACGCTTGCGCCGCTTCGCGCGTCATGTGCCACTGCTCGTGCGCTGTCACTTGAGCTTCCAGCCAAGCTTGCGCGAGATCCGCTCCGCCGCCTGGGTCACTGCTTTCACCTGCTTCGCCGGCGGCGTGGCGGGGATGTACTGGATCGAGCCGGCGATGGCGAGCCCCCCAGCATAGCCGCCCGCATGGTTCAAGATCGGGGCCGCGAGCCCATTCACGCCGTCGAGCACCTGATTGGGCGCCACCGCCCAACCCCGCGACCGGACCTCGGCGATCGCGCGTTGCAATGCCTTGGGCGAGGTGATCGTCTGCGCCGTCCAGGCCTTGAGCGGTCGCGAGACGCAGCGTTCCAGAAGGCCGGGCGGCCCGAAGGCGAGCGCGACCTTGCCGTGCGCGCTGGCATGCAGGTCGAGAATGGTGCCGGGCTGAGTCGCGAAATTGACGATGGCGTGCCCCTGTAGCACCTCGAGCACGAGAACCTGGTCGTCCACCAGGGTGGAAAGCGTGACCGGCTGCATCGTTTCGGCGCGTAAGCGCGCCATCTCGTCGCGCGCGATATGCAGCAGGTCGAACCGCTCGCGCAGTCGCTCGCCGAGGATGAAGAGCTTGATCCCGGCAACGTAGCGCATCGATTTGG
>DASQYN010000354.1:0-4815 GCA_035639215.1 Burkholderiales bacterium | reverse complement strand
CGGGGCGCCGCGGCGCGGCCTTGCCATGGCTGCGGCGCTGCTCGCGCTGCTCGTCGCGTTCCCGTTCTTCGCCAACGGCTACCTGCTCGCCGTCGGCTTCCTGATCCTCTACTTCGCCTACGTCGGGCAGACCTGGAACATCATGATGGGGTTCGCCGGGCAGCTCTCGCTCGGCCACTCGCTCTACGTCGGGCTTGGCGCCTACGCGGCCGCGGCGCTGTACGTGCACTTCGGGCTGAGCCCGTGGCTCGGCCTTTGCGCCTCACTCGCCCTATGCGCCCTGGCCGGCGCGGTGATCGGCTTCCTCGCCTTCCGCTTCGGCGTCTCGGGCGTGTACTTCGCCATCCTGACGATCGCCTTTGCCGAGTTCGCGCGGATCGGCTTCGACCATTTCCCCTGGGTGCGCGGCTCCTCGGGTCTGTTCCTGCCGGTGGCCAACTACACGCGCGACGATCTGTGGAACCTGCGCGGCAGCCCGGCGATGTTCTATTACCTCATGCTCGCGCTCACGGCCGCGGCCTTCGTGATCTGCCACGCGCTACTGCGCAGCCGCATCGGCTACTACTGGCTGGCGATCCGGGAGAGCCCCGAAGCGGCGCAGGCCCTCGGCGTCAACCTGTTCCGCTACAAGCTCTACGCCATCGTCCTCTCGGCAGCGATGACCTCGCTCGCCGGTGTGGTGTACGCGTTCTACTACAACAACCTCTTTCCCGAGCAGATCTTCCATGTCTCGCGCTCGATCGAGCTGATCCTCGGCCCGATCATCGGCGGCATCGGTACGCTGGCCGGGCCGCTTTTTGGCGCGTTCCTGCTTACCGGGCTCGGCGAAGGGACGAGCGCTTTAATGCTGTGGCTGGGCGTCGACGTGCCGGGCGTAAAGCAGGTGGTCTACGGCGTGGTCCTCCTCGCCGTGGTGATGTTCCTGCCGAATGGCATCTGGCCGCCGATCGCCAAGCGGTTGCGCCTGTGAGCTGGCAGTCGCTCATCTTCCAGACCTTCGCGCCGTTCATCGAATGGCCGCTCGTCGCATTCGTCCCGGCCGCGCTCTTCGGTGGCCTGTACTTCATCAAGCGGCGCACGCCGCTCGTGGTGGCGGCACTTTGCTGGGCGGGCTATGCGACGCTCGAAACCCTGAACAAGGCGCGCATCACCTGCAGCGGCGAGTGCAACATCCGCGTCGACCTGCTTCTCATCTATCCCGCGCTCTGGATCGTCTCGATCCTCGCGATCGTGTTCCTCTTCCTCCCGAAAAGGCGCCGTGGCGCTGCTTGAGGTTCGCGGCATCTCGAAGTCGTTCCGCGGCCTGCGCGCGGTGAGCACGGCTTCGTTCGAGATTCCGGAAGGCGACATCAACGGCCTGATCGGGCCGAACGGCGCCGGCAAGACCACGATCTTCAACATGATCGCCGGGGTGTACGCGCCCGATGGGGGAGAGATCGTCTTCGCGCAGAAGAGGATCGACGGCCTGCGCCCCGACGAGGTGTGCGCCGCCGGCGTCGGCCGCACCTTCCAGATCGTCAAGCCCTTCGCCGGGCTCCCGGTGCTCGACAACGTCATGGTCGGCGCCTTTCTGCGCGAACGTTCCGCCGCCGCGGCGCGCAGCCACTCTCTGGCCATCCTGGAAAAGCTGGGGCTCGCGCCGAAGCGCGACCTGCCGGCCGCCTCGCTCACGCTCCCCGATCGCAAGCGCCTCGAGGTCGCACGCGCCCTCGCCACGCGACCGCGGCTGCTGCTCCTCGACGAGGTGATGGCGGGTCTGCGGCCGACCGAATGCGATCAGATGGTCGCGGTCTTCCGCGAGCTGAACCGCGCCGACGGCACGACCATCCTGCTCATCGAGCACGTCATGCGCGCGGTCATGGCGCTCGCCAGGCACATCGGCGTGCTGCACCACGGCGAGGTGATCGCGCGCGGCACGCCGGAGCAGGTCGTGCGCGACCCGGCGGTGCTCGAGTGCTATCTCGGCGAGGAGGCCCAGATATGAGCTTCCTTTCGGTAGAACGCCTCGATCTCTATTACGGCGACGCGCAGGCGCTCGACCAGGTCTCGCTCGAAGTGCCGCAGGGCGCCACCGTGGCGATCGTCGGCGCGAACGGCGCCGGCAAGAGCTCGCTGATCCGCACCATCGCCGGCATCGAGCGCGCCCGCTCCGGCCGGATCTTCTTTTCCGGGAAGGACATCACCTCCCTCGAGTCGCACGCGATCTGCAACCTCGGCATCGGCCAGGTGGCCGAAGGCCGCCAGGTGTTTCCGACGCTCACCGTGCTCGAAAACCTCGAAGTGGGCGCCATGCTGCAGCGCGCGCGCCGGCGCGCAAAGCAGACGCTCGGCGAAGTGCTCGGCATGTTCCCACGCCTCGCCGAGCGCCTCGACCAGCTTGCCGGCACGCTGTCGGGCGGCGAGCAGCAGATGCTCGCCATTGGCCGCTGCCTGATGGGCTCGCCCGAGCTCATCATGTTCGACGAGCCCTCGCTCGGCCTCGCGCCTGTGGTCGTGCAGGAGGTGCTGCACACCATCCGCGGCCTCAACCAGCGCGGCATGACGGTGCTGCTCGTGGAGCAGAACGTCGCCGTCTCGCTGCGCATCTCGCAGCGCGCCTACGTGCTCGAGAACGGCCGCATCGTCATGAGCGGCTCGGGCGAGGAGCTGCTGCACAACGACCGGGTGCGACAGGCATACTTAGGCCTTTGACCCGTAACTGCAAGGCCTGAGGAGGTTCGGATGGACAGCTATCTCGGCAGCCGCGGGCCGCGCCGCCTCATGGCCGCGGTCGGCACGGGAATGGGTCTCGCCAACGGCGTTTTCACCGGCATCGATACGGACGCTGCGCCGCCGCTCGTCGGCGCGCCGCCCGAGGTCGACAGGCTGTCCGTCACGGTAGTGACCGACTCTTACTTCCACCTCTTCGAGAGCTCCGGGACGTTCGCCGGCGTGAAAGTGCAGCGCTGGCAGCAGCCGGCCACGGCCGAGCCGCCGCGTCGCATGCCGCAGAATGAATGGGGCCTTTCGCTGCACGTCGAATCGCAGCGCGAGGGCGAAACGCGGCGCGTGCTGATCGACTTCGGCTACACGCCCGAGACGATCAACAACAACCTCGACATGTTCGGCGTCGACCCGGCGAAGCTCGACGCGATGGTGCTGAGCCACGGCCATTACGATCACTTCGGCGGCATGGTGGGCTTCCTCGAGGCGCACCGGCGCAAGCTGCGGCCGGCGCTGCCCTTCTATCTCGGCGGCGAGGAATGCTTTTGCGCGCGCGAGTCGGGACCGGAGAACGCGTCACGCAATTTCGGCGTGCTCGACCGCCGTGCGATCGCCGGCGCGCACCTGCGCGTGCTCTTCGCCGACAAGCCCTCGCTCCTCGCCGACCATGGCTTCACCACCGGCTGGATCGCGCAGACCTCGTTCGAGCGGCCGGCGCAGCCCTCGCGCATGACGGTCGGCCTCCGCCCCGACGGCCTGGGCTGCGACCCGGCCCGGCTGCCGCCGCAAAAGCGCGGCGGCACGAAGCTGGTCGACGACTTCCAGCACGAGCAGGCGAGCTGCTATCACGTGAAGGGCAAGGGCCTGGTGGTAATGACTTCCTGCGGGCACCGCGGCGTGGTGAACACGGTGCAGGCCGCGATCAAGGTCTCCGGCATCTCCAAGGTGCATGCCATCCTCGGCGGCTTCCACCTGATGCCGCTGTCGGCCGACTACGCCCGCCAGTCGGCGCACGCGCTGGCGCAATTCGAGCCCGACTGCCTGATCCCGATGCACTGCAGCGGCGAGGCGTTCATCGAGGCGGCGAAGCAGGCCCTGCCCGGCAAGGTTCTGCGCACCTCCACCGGCACCCGTTACGAATTTGGAGGCTAACGCGCGGCGCCTAGCGCCGGCGCCGCCGAAGAGGTAACGTTCCGCCCGGACCCGACCTTGGAGGAGGAACCGATGTCCATCACCCGTAGGCAGCTCGTCAAGGCCGCCGGCGCCGCCGCGGCCGGCTCGGCGCTCGGTTTTCCCGCGATCGTCAGAGGACAGGGCGAGCCGATCCGCATCGGCCTGCTGACCATCAAGACCGGCGCGCTCGCCTCCGGCGGCATCGACATGGAGCGCGGCCTGACGATCTTCCTCGAGGAGCACAAGCACACGCTCGGCGGGCGCAAGGTCGAGCTGACGGTCGCCGACTCCGGGGGCGTGCCGGCGCAGGCGCGCACCAAGATGCAGGAGCTGGTCGAGCGGAACCGCGTCCAGGCCGTGGTCGGACCGCTCGCGGCGTTCGAGGCGCTCGCCATGGACGACTACATCCGCGCAGCGCAGATCCCGACTTTGCCCGTCGCCGGCGCCGAGGACATGACCCAGAGGAAGGCCAATCCGTGGTTCGTGCGCGCCACCTCGACCTCGGCGCAGTGCGCGTACCCGATGGCCGACTACTGCGCGAAGACGCTCGGCTGGAAGCGGATGGGCGCGATCGCCGACGACTTCGCCTACGGGCACGAGATGCTCGGCGGCTTCCAGCTCGTCTATGAGGATGCGGGCGGCAAGCTGGTGCAGAAGATGTTCTCGCCGCTCAACGCGCCCGACTACAGCTCGTACATCGCCCAGGTGAAGACGGACATGAATGGCCTGTTCCTCGGCTTCGCCGGAGCGAACGGCTTCCGCTTCTTCAAGCAATACAACGAGTACGGCGTGAAGGTGCCGGTGGTCGGCGGCATGACGGCCTTCGACGAGGTGGCGCTGAAGAGCATGGGCGACTACGCGCTCGGCTGCCTGTCGAGCTGCTGGTATTCGGCGGCGCTCGACAATCCGATCAACAAGCGCTTCGTCGAGACCTACCGC
>DASQYN010000353.1:0-5990 GCA_035639215.1 Burkholderiales bacterium | reverse complement strand
AAGCACATTCCGTTACACGTTCTCGCTGCGGATTTGGATAACGCGGCACTAAAATCCGCTGCATGCGTTTCATCGCGCTCCTGCTTCTCTTCCTCTGCGCCTCCGCCTTCGCGCAGGTGTACCGCTGGAAGGACAGCGCCGGCACCGTGCACTACTCGAGCGAGCCGCCGCCGAAGGGCGTGACCGCGACGAAGCTCGACATCGATGCAAGACCGGGCGCGCCGCCGCCCGATACGCAGGAGTGCTACACGGTGCGCTGCCAGGGCGAGCGGATGGAAGCGCGCATCGCGCAGCGCGAGGCGGCAGAAACGCGCGCCGCGGCCGAGCGTACGGCAGCCGAGCCGCCACGGCCGCGCGGACTGGAGTTCCGCAAGTACATCTCGCTCTACCGCGGGATGAGCGAGGGCGAACTGGTGGCAGTCGCCGGGGCGCCGGACCTGCTGTTTCTCGATTTCTCCTTCAAGACCTACACCTGGCTGCCGACTTCCGGCGATCCGTTCACGACGACGGTGACGTTGATCAGCGGACGGGTGAGTGAAATCGAGCGCGTGCGCAAGTTCTAGCGGCATGCGCCTTGCAGGTTCCGAAATGACTTCCCAAAAGGAGCCATTCATGGAACGCAAGGACAAGGTCGAAGGCGAAGGCAGCTACAAGGGCACGAAAGACTACAACCAGCGTACCGAGAAGTTCATCGACTCGGGCAAGGTCGACGAGGCGGCGCGCCGTGCCGAGCCTAAGAGCGAAGAAGAGCGCCAGGCGATGCAGAAGGCCGAGCGCATCGGCAAACAGCACGCGAAGGGCGAGGACCCCGCGCTCAACGATCCGAAGAAGGTGCCTTCGAATCGTGGCGACGCCTAGTGCGGCGCGCCGTACTTCTGGCGTAGCTCTCCCCACAGGCTGTCGAGCCGCGCGTAGCGGCCGCAGCCGGTGACGTAGAAGCGGTACTGGAAAGGGTTCTTCTTGTAGTAATCCTGGTGGTAGTCCTCGGCTGGCCAGAACCGGCCCGCCGGGACGATCTGCGTAAGGATCGGCTGGGGGAAGGGCTTCAGCTTCTCCCACTTCGCCTTGGACGCCTCGGCGAGGCGCTTCTGTTCGTCGTCGAGATAGAAGATCGCCGGCCGGTATTGCGTGCCGCTGTCGCAGAACTGCCGGTTGGTGACGGTCGGATCGTGGTTCACCCAGAAGATGTCGAGCAGCTTGTCGTAGCTCACCTTGGCCGGGTCGAACGTGACCTCCACCGATTCGGCATGGCCGGTGCTGCCCGAGGACACCTGCTCGTAGGTCGGATTCGCGACATGGCCGCCGGTGTAGCCGGAAACCGCCGAGATCACGCCCGGCACGTCCTGGAAGGCCGCCTCGGTGCACCAGAAGCAGCCGGCGGCGAAGATCGCCTTTTCGGTCTTCTGCGCCTGCACCGGGGAGAAGACCAGCATGGCCATCAGGAAAACCCATTTCATCCCTGCATCTCCTCGAGGACGGCGTCGATGACCGGTTGGTCGCGCAAGCACAGGCGGACCTGACGCAGCGGCGCCGCGCGCGCCGCCGCGAGATAGGCGCGGGCGCAGATCCCCAACGGCACGGCGAAGATGCCGCTCGAGACCGCCGGGAAGGCCACGCTCTCCCAACCATTGTGCTTCGCAAGGGAGAAGGCGGCGCTCAGTGCCTGGGTGAGCTTCTTTTCTTCGTCCCCCTCGCCGTAACGCGGGCCGATGGCGTGGATCACGCCCTTGAAGCGCAAGTTCCCCGCCGCCGTGGCCACCGCTTCGCCGGTGCGATAGGGACCGTGCACCTGCACGAGCAGGGTCGATTCGCGCTGCAGCTCCGCTCCTGCGGCGCGCGAGATGACGCCGGCCACGCCGCCCGCATGGGCGAGGCGGCCGTTCGCGGCATTGACGATCGCCTCGACCGGCTCTTCCAGGAGGTTGCCCTTCACCACCTGGAAAACACCGCCCGACGCTATTTCTTCCTGCGCGAGGATTTCCTGCGGCGTTTGGGCACCTTGGCGCCGGCGCGGCGCGCCTCGGAGAGGCCGATCGCGATCGCCTGCTTGCGGCTCTTCACCTTGCTGCCGGAGCGGCCGCTTCGCAGCGTGCCGCGCTTTCTCTCGTGCATGGCGCGCTTTACCTTCGCGCGCGCCTTCTTGCCGTACTTGGCCATGGCGGGCTCCGAAAATAGGGACGGACCCTATTTTTCTAGACCTATTTCTCGGCGCTTTCCACCTTCGCCTTGGAGCGCAGGTCGCGCACCAGCCCCTCGATCTTGTGCTGCATGAGCTGCTGCTGGATGCGCGGCTTCACCTCGGCGAGCGCCGGGAACTTGGTGTCGCGCACGTCGTCGAGCTGGATCACGTGGTAGCCGTAGCGGGTCTGCACCGGCTTGTCGGTGTACTTGCCCTTCTCGAGCTTGACCATCGCATCGGAGAAGTTCTTGTCGAACGCCGCCGGGACGTTCCAGTCGAGGTCGCCGCCGCGGTCCTTCGACCCCGGGTCCTTCGAGTTCTTCTCCGCGAGCTCGTCGAATTTCGCGCCTTTCTTCAGCTCGGCGATGATCTTGTTCGCCTGGTCCTCGCTGTCGACGAGGATGTGGCGCGCCTTGTACTCCTTCTCGCCCGCCTGGGTGCGCGCCTTGTCGTACTCCTTCTGCACCTCGGCGTCGCTCACCGGATGCTTCTGCACCCAGTCGCGCAGGTACGCGCCGACCACGATCTCCTGGCGCGCCATCGCGACCTGCGTCTGCACCTCGGCCTTCTTGCCGAAGCCGGCGCGCTCGGCCTCCTGCTGCAGCACCTCGCGGTTGACCAGCTCCTCGCGCACCGCCGCGCGCGTCTGGTCGTTGTCCGGGGCGCCGCGGCTTTTCTGCTGGAACATCATGTAGTCCATGCGCGCCTTCGGTACCGCGACGCCGTTCACCGTGGCGATGGCGTCCTTCGCGCCGCTCTTCGCCTTCGCTTTCGCGGCCGGCTTGGCGGCGTCCTGCGCGAGCGCGAGTGCGGGGGCGAGGAGGACCAGGGCGACCAGGGTTCTCGGATTCATCAGCTTCCTTTCGCTTCTTCGGGGGCGCGCGCCGTGATGGCGAGCGCGTGGATGGGATTGTTCATCAGATTGCCGAGCGCCTGGTAGACCATGCGATGGCGCGCGACCACGCTGGCGCCGCTGAAGCGCGGCGAGACGATGGCCAGGCGCCAGTGCGTGTTGCCGCCTTCGCGGTAGCCGGCATGGCCGCGATGGCGCTCGCTTTCGTCGATCAGGTCGACCTCGAGCGGCTCGAGGGACTGCAGGCGCCGGCGCATTTCCGACCTCAGGTCCGGGGCGGCGCTCATCGGCGCTCGCCTTCTTCCATGTACTTCGCCAGCACCACGGACTGCACGACGATGAAGAGGAAGGTCAGGCCCATGCTGCCGAAGAACTTGAAGGCGGCCCAGACCTTCTCGGAAAAGGTGAAGGCGACGTACAGGTTCGCGGCGCCCATGAAAGCGAAGAAGGCCGCCCAGACCCAGTTCAGCCGCGCCCAGACCGCGTCGGGAAGGCGCATCTGGTCGCCCAGCAGGGCGCGGATCAGGTTGCGCCCGAGCAGCGCCGCCCCGGAGAGCACGGCAGCGAAGAGCCAATAGAGCACCGTCGGCTTCCAGAGAATGAAGGTCTTGTCGCGCAGGTACAGGGTCAGCCCGCCGAACACCGCGACGATGGCGAGGCTCGCCCAGAGCATCGGGCTGATCTTCTTGCGGCGCGCCAGCAGCCAGCCCACCTGCAGGAACGTCGCGGCGATCGCGACCGCCGTGGCGACGAAGATATCCCAGATGAGGATCGCGGCGAAAAACAGCGCGACCGGGAAGAGGTCGAACAGGAACTTCATCGAGGGCACGGATTCTACTAGGCTTTCGCTTTGCCCCGGGACTCCGGGCCCCTAAATCGAGGAGGCAGGCATGGCTCTGGTCAGGCTGGTCGAATACGCCGACGCGCCGCCGCAGGTGCGGTCGGTCTACGACGACATCATGAAGACCCGCGGCGTGGACTGGATCAACAACTTCTGGAAGGCGCTCGCCAACCGGCCGGCCGATCTGGAGCGCATCTGGTCCAACGTCAAGCAGGTGATGGCGCCCGGGGCGCTCGATCCGCTGGTGAAGGAAATGGTCTACGTCGCGGTGAGCGCGACGAACGGCTGCGAATACTGCACTCACTCGCACACCGCCGCGGCGAGGAAAAAGGGCATGAGCGACGCCATGCTGATGGAGCTGATGGCGGTCGTCGGGCTCGCCAACGAGACCAACCGCCTCGCCAACGGCCTGCGCGTGGAGGTCGATTCGCAGTTCCGCTGAGAACTATTCGACGGAAAAACATTCGTTGACTTGAGCATTACCGCGCCCCGGGCCCATCCTCACCATTCGAGGCGAGGAGCGGACCTTGCGACGCTTGTCAGCAAAGATGCGACGCATTACGCGCCGGCAGCAGGGCGCGGCGCTCATCCTTTTTCTCCTCGTTCTCGTCGTCGGCGTCACCTGGTACGGCGTGAGCGCGCTCGGCGCCGTGTCGTCTTTCCAGCCCGAGCGCGACCGGCGCACCGCGGCGGCGCTCTACAAGGCGAAGCAGGCGCTCCTCGCGCATGTCGCGCTGATGGCCGCCGATCCGGCGGAGACCAACCCCGGCCGAATGCCCTGCCCGGAGAATCCGATCCAGGTCGGTACCGCGCTCGAAGGCCGCGCCGCTCCCTTCGCCGCGCCCGCCATTGCCTGCACCGGATTGGGCCGCCTGCCGTGGAAGGACCTCGGCCTTGACGAGATCCGCGACGGCTACGGCGAGCCGCTCTGGTACGCCGTCTCGCTCGGCACGTGGACCTGGACGGCAGCCGGTACGCCGCCGACGCCGACCCTCCAGATCAATCCCGGCCTCGCCGGCCAGGTCTCCTACGACGGCGCGCCGAATGCCGCGGTGGCGGTCATCATCGCGCCGGGCGAGGCGCTCAACCTGGCGGCGACGCCCGGCGCGCCGCCCGCCGGTTGCGCGGCCGTCGACCAGCAGGCCAACCGCTATGCCGTTCCGTATGCCGCGGCGAGCTTCCTCGAATGCGGCAACCAGAGCGGCAACTACAAGAGCACGCCGCCTTCGACCTGGAGCAATGACCGCACGATCGTCATCACCGCCGCCGAGGTGATGGACGCGATCAGCGGCGCGGTCGCCGACCGTGTGCAACGTCAGGTCATGCCGGCGCTCGCGCAATGGGACGACCAGGAGGCAAGCTCGAACGGTAAGAGCTGGGGGACGACCTGGAGCACGCCTTACCTGCCGCTCGCCTCTCCCTTCGGCGATCCGGCGACGAACAATTACTGCGGCAACGGCGGCGCCTCGCCTTCGCTCGAAGGGCTGATGCCGGTCGCGGCGAACGGCGCGGGCTGCAATACCGATTGGACCTACGTCGCCTCATCGTCGACCCTCCTCGGCCTTATCCCCCTCGGTACACCCGCCTGCACGCCCGTCCCGGGCGCCATGCAGTGCAGGTACAACCGCATCTTGGGCCTCCTCGGCACGGCGAACATCAGGCTTAGCGCAGCGCATGTCGCCGGCGCTTTTCGCGGCACGATAACCAGCGGCGACATCGGGCTTAACGCCGCCGGGACGAAGTCGCTTGCCATGACGCTGACGACCAACCCCGATCAGGTCGATGCGACCATCACCATAGGCCTGGGCCTGCCCAGCCTGCTCGACCTGTTGACGCCGGTGACGGTGACCATTCCGAACCTGCCCGACGCAGCGGTGCTCTCCGATTCCCGCGTCGCCTGGTTCACGAGCAACCAATGGCAGCGCTATGCCTACTACGCGGTCGCGCCGGGCGCGATCGCCGCCGCGGCGGCGACCTGCCCGACCGACCCCTCGACCTGCCTCACCGTCAACGGCCTCGGCGCGGATACCGGCGCCGCGGGCGAGAAGCGCCTGGTGGTCGCGTTCATGGGCCGCGGGCCGGTCGGCGCTCAGACGCAGCCGAGCGGCAATGCGACC